>JAQXJQ010000163.1 GCA_029009035.1 Oscillospiraceae bacterium
CCGATACCGGCTGTCGCCGCCGCAGATGTTGTCCGCCGCAATGCGCCCCTGCCGGTTGGCGGGACCGGCCAGCGAAATCAGCGCGTCCTGCCCGGTGACAAAGTGCTTCACCTGAACCGCGTCGCCTACGGCGTAGATGTCGGGCACGGAGGTCTCCATCCGGTCGTTGACCACGATGCTGCCCTTGACCCCCAGCTTCAGACCGGCCTCTTTGGCGAGCTTGGTATCCGGGGTGACGCCGATGGCCAGCACCACCATGTCGGCGTGGAGGGGAGCCTCGTCCTTCAGGAGAACATCCACGCCGCCGTTTTTCTCCTCAAAACCCTCCACCGTGTGGCCCAGGGCCAGCTTCACGCCGTGTTTGCGCATTTCCGCGTGGATGAAGGCTGCCATGTCCGGGTCAAAGGGGTTCATGAGTTGTTTGGGGCGCTGGACGATGGTGACCTCCATCCCCAGCTCCCGCAGATTTTCCGCCAGCTCCAGACCGATGAAGCCGCCGCCCGCCAGCACGGCGGATTTGGGGTGAGTTTCCTTGATGTAGTCCTTGATGCGGAAGGTGTCCTCCACGGTGCGGAGGGTGAACACCTTGTCCATCCCCACGCCGGGCAGTTCGGGCTGGGTGGGCTTTGCGCCGGGAGAGAGAATGAGCTTGTCGTAGCGCTCCTCGAACGCCTCCCCGGTCTCCAGATCGGTCACGGAGACCGTCTTTTTGTCGGGGTGGATGGCGGTGACCTCGTGGCGAACTTTCATAGACACACGGAAGCGGGAGAAAAAGCTCTCCGGGGTCTGGAGGGTCAGCTCCTCGGGATCGGTGATCACATCTCCGATGTAGTAAGGCAGGCCGCAGTTGGCGTAGGAGATGTACCCCGAACGCTCAAAGACCACGATCTCCGCCTGCTCGTCCAATCTGCGGATGCGGGCCGCGGCGGTGGCGCCGCCTGCTACGCCGCCTACGATAACAACCTTCATATCAATGCTCCACCCTTCCTGAATATGCGGCAATGCCGCCGATGTTTTTCACATTGCTGTATCCCATGCGCCGCATGGCGCTCACCGCCTGGCTGCTTCTGGCTCCGCTGTGGCAGTAGACAAACACAGGGGTATCCTGATTATTGACGAAACCGGTCACCTTGTCAAGAGACTGAAGCGGCACATTCTTGCTGCCGGGGATATGTCCGCTCCGGAATTCCTCCGGCGTGCGGACATCCAGCAGGACAGCACCGGGGGTCGCGCGGTATTCCTCCACGCCTGCGTCGATGTCAGGCCCTTTCAGAAAGTCGAAAAATCCCATATCCGCACCCCCTCACAGCATGGCCAGAATCTGTGCCTTGGGCCGTGCGCCCACCATCTGATCGACGATTTTGCCGTCCTTCATCACCACCAGGGTAGGGATGCTCATGACGCCGAACTGTGCCGCCAGCTCCGGCTGCTCGTCCACATTGACCTTGCCCACCTTGATGTCGCCGCGTTCGGCTGCGATCTCATCCACGATGGGGCTGACCATCCGGCAGGGACCGCACCAGCTCGCCCAGAAGTCCAGCAGGACGGGCTTTTCGGAATTCAGAACTTCACTGCGAAAATTGGAATTGGTAATATTCATGACAGACATATACAGGTCCTCCTTGATTTCCTTTCTGATGGCTTCATCATAACAGATGCTGTGCGACCGTTCTGTGACTATATCACATTTTTTGATCATCCCTCGCCCTTCATTCCATGGACTGCAAAATTCTTTCTGCCCTGCGGGTTTCCGTGGACGGGAAAAAGCGCCCGCTTCGTTTACGGCGAAGCGGGCAAAGCATTCAAAAAATCTGTAATAACGCGAGGATGACGCCGTAGATCACGCTGGCGGTGAGGCCGTAGGCCAGCACAGGCCCCGCAATGGTGAAGAGCTTGGCCGCCGTTCCGGTGACCAGGCCCTCGCTTTTGAATTCCAGGGCCGGAGAGGTCATGGCGTTGGAAAAGCCGGTGATGGGCACCAGCGTCCCCGCCCCCGCCCGCTTGGCGATGTCGTCAAAGACCCCCAGCCCCGTGAGCAGCGAGGCC
>JAQXJQ010000164.1 GCA_029009035.1 Oscillospiraceae bacterium
ATCCCCATTGTGGCCGACGAGTATGTGGATCTGGAATTCGGCACCGGCTGCGTGAAGATGACTCCCGCCCACGACCCCAACGACTTCGAGGTGGGCCTGCGCCACAATCTGGAGTGCATCCGGGTGCTGGACGACAACGGCCGTGTCAACGAAAACGGCGGCAAGTACTGCGGTCTGGACCGCTACGAGGCCCGTAAGGTCATTCTGGCCGATCTGGAGGCGCTGGGCCTGCTGGAGAAGATCGAGGAGCACCAGCACAATGTGGGCACCTGCTACCGCTGCGGCAACGACGTGGAGCCCCTGGTGTCCGCCCAGTGGTTCGTGAAGATGGAGCCTCTGGCCAGGGAGGCCCTCCGGGTGGTCAACGAGGGCGAGACCCGCTTCGTCCCCGACCGCTTTACCAAGACCTACACCAACTGGATGGAAAATGTCCGCGACTGGTGTATCTCCCGCCAGCTGTGGTGGGGTCACCAGATCCCCGTGTGGTACTGTGCCGACTGCGGCCACATGACCGTCTCCCGGGAGGACGCCTGCGAGTGTGAGAAGTGCCGCTCCAAGAACATCGAGCGCGACCCCGATGTGCTGGACACCTGGTTCTCCTCCGCCCTGTGGCCCTTCTCCACCCTGGGCTGGCCCGACAAGAACAGCGAGGATCTGAAGTACTTCTACCCCACCGACGTGCTGGTCACCGGCTACGACATCATCTTCTTCTGGGTGGCCCGCATGATCTTCTCCGGCTGCGAGCACATGAAGCAGACCCCCTTCCACACCGTGCTCATCCACGGCCTGGTGCGGGACGACAAGGGCCGCAAAATGTCCAAGAGCCTGGGCAACGGCATCGACCCTCTGGAGATGGCCGACCGCTTCGGCGCCGACGCCCTGCGCTTCAACCTCATCTCCGGCAACGCCCCCGGCAACGATATGCGCTTCTATGTGGAGAAGTGCGAGGCCATGCGCAACTTCGCCAACAAGATCTGGAACGCTTCCCGCTTCGTCATGATGAACCTCACCACCGATAAGCTGGGTCTGCCCGATACGCTGGAGCAGGAGGACAAGTGGATCCTCACCCGTCTGAACGATCTGGTGAAGTCCGTCACCGAAAACATGGAGGCCTACGAGCTGGGCGTCGCCTCCGCCAAGGTCTATGACTTTATCTGGAGCGACTTCTGCGACTGGTATATCGAGCTGACCAAGGCCCGCCTCCAGGGCGAGGACCAGTGTGCCAAGCAGCAGGCTCAGCAGGTGCTGGTCTATGTCCTCACCGAGACCCTCAAGCTGCTGCACCCCTTCATGCCCTTCATCACCGAGGAGATCTGGCAGGCTCTGCCCCACGAGGGCGACTTCCTGATGCTCCAGAAGTGGCCCGAGTACCGGGAGGAGCTGAACTTCGCCGCCGCCGAGGAGGCCATGGAGGCCGTCATGGATGTCATCCGCGCTGTCCGTGCCCGCCGCGCCGAGATGAATGTGCCCCCCTCCAAGAAGGCCGCTCTCACCATCGTCACCGCTGAGGGCAGTATCTTCTCCGCCGGCGAGGGCTACCTGAAGCGTCTGGCATGGGCCACCTCTGTGGAGGTCCGCAGCGATGACCTCGCCGACGCCGCCGGCATGGTGTGCGACGTGACCCACATGGCCAAGGTGTACCTGCCTCTGGCCGAGCTGGTGGACATCGAGAAGGAGAAGGCCCGCCTCACCAAGGATCTGGGCAAGAAGCAGGGCGAGCTGAAGGGTCTGGAGGGCAAGCTGTCCAACCCCGGCTTCCTGGCCAAGGCTCCCGCCGATGTGGTGGCCGCCGAACAGGAGCGCGCCGAAAAGCTGCGCGTGCTCATCGCCAAGATCGAGGAGCAGCTCTCCGCCATGTGATCATTTCAAAAAGGGTCCGTTGCAGAACTTGCGCTCTGCAACGGACCCTTGCATTGGTGCGGCAATCATGAGTGGGGCGCGCCAAAAGTCTCCCCTGCATCAGGGAAAGTTGTATGCTGTGACGGAGAGGGTCGTGTCGCCTGCGGGCGAGTTTCTTTTTGCTCGTGCAAAAAGAAACCAAAAACACGCATAAGGGCTGCGCCCTTATGGATCCTGCCGCGCAGCACGATGCAATCCGACCTCAAGTCGGCGCCTTAGGCGGAGTGTCTCAAGCGGTTTCTCCGCTGCGCTTCGTGCCTGCCTGTGTTCGGTGCCCAGCCTACCCACAACACGCCTTAAGGCAGGCGCGGTATCCTGGGGCGCTGGGCAGCCTTGCCACTGAGCTGTGCGGCAGCAAATACGAAGCAAACAGAGTATCCCTTTTGGTGCGCCGGTGATAGACGATGAAACCGAAGTGTGC
>JAQXJQ010000165.1 GCA_029009035.1 Oscillospiraceae bacterium
TTTACAAATTTCCTCCCGCAAATATGCTCCCTTTTCAGCTTTTGGATCTCCCCAAACGTTAATATTTTGCCTTAGTAAAAAAAACAGCGGCCCGGGGTACAACCCCGGGCCGCTTCATTTTCATTTTCATTAGAGATGCCAGATGTCGCGGTTGTACTGGCTGATGGTGCGGTCGCTGGAGAAGAAACCGCTGCGGGCGGTGTTGATCATCATCTTCTTGACCCAGCCGGAACGGTTGCCGTAGTCAAAGATGGCCTGATCGCGCACGCGGATATATTCCTCCACATCCAGCAGAGCCTTGAACCAGTCCTTGGTGGTCAGATCGTACCACAAAGCACGCAGGGAGTTCTCATCACCGATGGCGAACATGGTGGGAGAGAGGATGAAGTCCACCAGACGGCGGATGGCGGGCCGGTTGTAGTAGTCCTCGGCGTGATAGCTGTACTTGGCGTACATCTCAATGACCTGGTTGGAGGAGGCACCGAAGGTGTAGATGTTCTCGTGGCCCACCAGCTGGGCGATCTCCACATTGGCGCCGTCCATGGTGCCCAGGGTCACAGCGCCGTTGGCCATGAACTTCATGTTGCCGGTGCCGGAGGCCTCCTTGGAGGCCAGAGAGATCTGCTCGGAGATGTCGCAGGCGGGGATGAGCTTCTCCGCCCAGGACACATTGTAGTTCTCCACCATCACCACCCGCAGCCAGGGGCGGACGATGGGGTCGTTCTCAATGAGCTGGCGCAGGCAGAGGATCAGATGGATGATGTGCTTGGCCATGGTATAGGCGGGAGCGGCCTTGGCGCCGAAGATCACGGTGATGGGCTGGCTGGGGAACTTGCCCTCCTTGATATCCAGATACTTCTGGATGACATACAGGGCGTTCATCTGCTGGCGCTTGTACTCATGCAGGCGCTTGACCTGGATGTCATACACGGAGTAGGGGTCCACAGAGATGCCCATACGGCTGAAGGTATTGCTGAGGTCGATCTTGTTGGCCCGCTTGATCTCGTACATCTGGGCCAGGACCTGACCGTCGCCGCAGAAGGAGGTAAAGCGATCCAGACGGGAGGCGTCCTTCCGCCACTCGGGGCCGACGCACTCATCCAGCAGGTTGGCCAGGCGGGGGTTACAGGCCTCCAGCCAGCGGCGCAGGGTGATGCCGTTGGTCTTGTTGTTGAACTTCTCCTTGTACACATCGGCAAAGGGCTTCAGCTCGTTGCGCATCAGGATCTCGGTGTGCAGGGCGGCCACGCCGTTGACAGAGTAGCCGTAGTGGATGTCCATGCGGGCCATGTGGACGGTGTCGTTCTCGTCGATAATGGCCAGCTGGGGGTTGGGGAACACCAGCTTGGCGCGGCGGTCCAGCTCCCGGATGATGGACTCCAGCTGGGGCGCCACCTTGCGGAGGAAGGACATGGGCCACTTTTCCAGTGCCTCGGCCAGAATGGTGTGGTTGGTGTAGGCACAGGCGTGAGCCACCTGATGGAGGGCCTGATCCATGGTGAGGCCCCGCTCCAGCAGCAGACGGGTCAGCTCGGGGATGATGAGAGAGGGATGGGTATCGTTGATCTGGATGGCCACATGCTGGCACAGCTCCTCAGGCTTGTAGCCCCGCTCCTCCAGCTCCTTCAGAATGAGCTGAGCGCCGGCGGACACCATGAAGTACTGCTGATACACACGCAGCAGGCGGCCGTTGTCGTCACTGTCGTCGGGGTAGAGGAAAGCGGTAAGATGGGACTCCACATCGGTCTTGTCAAAGTCGATGCCCACTTCGGGGGCGGGAGCGGTGAGCTTGGTGTCAAACAGGTGCAGCTTGTTGGCCACGCCGGAATGAGCGCCGGGGATGGCAATATCCCACAGGACCGCATCCACGGTACCGAAGCCGAAGGGCACCTTAAAGGTGACGCCGGTGGGAATGAGCCAGCTCTCCTTCTCGATCCAGGGGTTGGGCAGCTCCTTCTGCTTGTTGCTCTCAAACTTCTGGCGGAACAGGCCATAGTGGTAGTTCAGCCCCACGCCGTCGCCCTGCAGGCCCAGCGCGGCGATGGAGTCCAGGAAGCAGGCAGCCAGGCGGCCCAGACCGCCGTTGCCCAGAGAGGGCTCCGGCTCCACCTCCTCCACCAGGGACAGGTCATGACCGGCCTCGGAGAGGATGGCGCTGACCTGATCGAAAATGCCCAGAGCCAGCAGGTTATTGGACAGCAGCTTGCCCATGAGAAACTCTGCGGAGAAATAGTACAGCTTCCGCTCGCCCTTGGCAGCCGGGCGCTGGGCGCACAGCTTCTGGGTCAGCTCAAGAAGGCCGTAGTATACTTCCTCAGTGGTACAGTCTTTCAGCTCGCGCTTGCAGCGCTTGGTGAGGATCTCCTGCAGGTCTTTTTTGATATCCATATTACAACTCCTTACTCCCGGCAATCAAGCCCGCCGGGAAGATATCTGACGTTCAATTATATACCTATGATATGTCGGCCCGGCAGTTCACCGCGCCGCCTCCAAGTATCTCCAACATTCTACCAAAACAAGCGGTATATTGCAAATAAAATTAAATAGTTTTCTGTAATTTTTTCGCGAAAGCCCTTGACTTTTCTCATTGTTCGGTTATAATAGTTTAGCCTGCCTTAGTATGCGCCTCTATGCGGCGCGCAGGCAACATCCTTGCCTTCGGCAAGATCCGGAGGCCATATGTCCATAAGGAGGTGCAAAAATTATGGCAAAAGTTACCGGTAATTACGAGGTGCTGTATGTCGTCAACCCCACCCTGGGTGAGGAGGAGACTGCCGCTCTGGTGGCCAAGTTCAAGGAGCTGGCCGAGAGCCGTGGTACCGTGGCCGAGGTCGACGAGTGGGGCAAGCGCAAGCTGGCCTACCCCATCAACGACCTGGAGGAGGGCTACTACGTCCTGATGACCTTCACCGCCGACCCCGCTTTCCCCGCTGAGCTGGACCGTCTGATGCGCATCAACACCGGCATCATGCGTTCCATCATCGTCAGCAAGGAAGCCTGATGGAGGGCCGCTGAATGTTGAACCGCATTATTCTCATGGGTCGCCTGACCCGTGATCCCGAGCTGCGTCACACGCAGCAGGGCACCGCGGTGGCCAGCTTCACCCTGGCTGTTGACCGCGATTTCAAGGGCCGTGACAGCGGCGAGCGCGCCACCGATTTCATTGACATCGTGGCCTGGCGCTCCACCGCCGAGTTCGTGTCCAAGTACTTCACCAAGGGCCGCATGGCCGTGGTGGAAGGCCGCCTCCAGATCCGCGACTGGACGGATCGTGACGGCGGCAAGCGCCGCAGCGCCGAAGTGATCGCCGACAATGTCTATTTCGGCGACTCCAAGCGTGACGGCGAGAGCACCGGCGGAAGCTACAGCCGCGCCGCTGCTCCTGCTCCCGTTGATTACGGTATGCCTGTCGGCGACCAGTTCGCCGAGCTCACCGATGACGACGGCGACCTGCCCTTCTGATTCAGAAGGAGCTCTCTATAAGGAGGTCTGCCATTATGGCTATGGATAATGTTAAGCCCCGCGGCAACCGCAAGCGCCGCAAGGTCTGCACCTTCTGTGTGGACAAGGTGGAGTGCATTGACTATAAGGACACCGCTAAGCTCAAGCGCTATCTGTCCGAGCGCTCCAAGATCCTGCCCCGCCGCACCACCGGCACCTGTGCCATGCATCAGCGTCAGCTGACCGACGCCATCAAGCGCGCCCGTCATGTTGCCCTGCTGCCCTATGTCACCGACTGATCGGATCTTTCAAATCCCCTTCGCCCCCGGCGAAGGGGATTTTTTTGTCCTTTTTCCCCCTTTTGGACCGCGCAAACGCTTCCACGCCAACACTTTTGGGCTTCTGCCAACATTTTTGGGCAAAATTGTCAAATAGCCATTGCTATTTTCATCCCTTTCCTGTATAATTGCCGATAGTAGTTCCCGTTTTGGGGAACTGACCGCAATTTTAAGGAGTGGAACAATCATGAGCTATTCTCCCCACAGTATTCGTAACGTCTGTTTGATGGGTCACGGCGGCAACGGCAAGACCACCCTGGTGGAAAGCATGCTGCGCATGACCGGCGCACTGGACCGTCTGGGCAAGACCTCCGAGGGAAATACCGTCTGCGACTATGACCCCGAGGAAAAGAAGCGTCAGATCTCCATCTCCGCCGCCGTCGCCCCTGTTGAATATAACGGCTGCAAGATCAATGTTCTGGACACTCCGGGCAACTTCGACTTCGCCGGCGAGGTGGTGGAGTGCCTGTCCGTCGCCGACGCCGCCGTTCTGGTGTGCGCCGCCAAGGGCGGTCTGTCCGTGGGTACCGAGCGCGCCTGGAAGTTGGTGGAGCAGCGCAAGATGCCCCGCATGGTGTACATCTCCAAGATGGACGAGGACAATGTGGACTTCAACTCCGCCTTCGACACCCTGCGCGACTATTTCGGCAAGAACATCGCCCCCCTGATGGTCCCCATCTGGGACGAGAACAAGAAGGTCACCGGCATCGTGGACGTGCTGCATAAGCGTGCCTTCGAGCCCCACGACAGCAAGCGCGTGGAGATCCCCATCCCCGAGGACAAGATCGCCGTGGTGGATGAGATCTACGGCAAGCTCATGGAGTCCGTGGCCGAGACCAGTGAGGAGTTCATGGAAAAGTTCTTCTCCGGCGAGGAGTTCACCTACGCCGAGATCATGCAGGGTCTGAAGAGCGGCGTGCGCGACTGCTCTCTGATCCCCGTGGTGTGCGGTTCTTCCTACACCGGTCTGGGCACCCTGCTGCTGCTGGACGTCATCGTAGACCTGTTCCCCAATCCTCTGGAGGGCCGTCCCTATGCCGGCACCAACCGCGAGGGCGAGCCTGACGAGTTCATCGTCTCTCAGGGCGCCGTTCCCGCCGCCTATGTCTTCAAGACCGTGGCCGACCAGTACGGCAAGTTCTCCTACATCAAGGTCCTGTCCGACCGCATCACCTCCGACATGACCATGGTCAACTCCACCACCGGCCAGAACGAAAAGCTGGGCCGCCTGTATGTGGTGCGCGGCAACAAGACCGAGGAGGTCAAGGAGCTGCTGTGCGGCGACATCGGCGCCATCGGCAAGATGGACAAGGTCAGGACCGGCGACACCCTGTGCGACGCCCGTAAGTTCATGAAGATCGACCCCATGCCCTTTGCCGAGCCCAACTACTCCAAGGCCATCACCCCCAAGACCCGCGGTCAGGAGGACAAGGTGGCTGCCGGCCTGTCCCGTCTGAACGAGGAAGACCCCACCTTCACCGTGGTCAACAATGCCGAGACGCACCAGATGGTGGTCACCTGCGCCGGCGACATCCAGCTGGATGTTCTGGTCAGCAAGCTGAAGAACCGCTTCGGCGTGGAGGTCGACCTGTCCGAGCCCCGCGTGGCCTACCGTGAAAAGATCCGCAAGACCGTGTCCAAGCAGGGCCGCCACAAGAAGCAGACCGGCGGTTCCGGCCAGTTCGGCGATGTGTGGATCCGCTTCGAGCCCAATCCCGAGGTGGAAGAGCCCGTCTTTGCCGAGGAAGTGTTCGGCGGCTCCGTGCCCAAGAACTTCTTCCCCGCCGTTGAGAAGGGCATCAAGGAAGCCTGCGTCCACGGTGTGCTGGCCGGCTATCCCGTCGTCAATCTGAAGGCCGTTCTGTACGACGGAAGCTATCACCCCGTCGACTCCTCCGAGATCGCCTTCAAGACCGCCGCTCAGCTGGCTTACAAGGCCGCTCTGCCCGAGGCCAGCCCCTGCCTCATGGAGCCTGTGGGCGAGCTGAAGGTCACCGTTCCCGACAACTACATGGGCGACGTCATGGGCGATCTGAACAAGCGCCGCGGCCGCGTCATGGGCATGGACCCCGTGGAGGGCGGCTGTCAGGTGATCACCGCCGAGGTTCCCATGGCCGAGATGATGACCTACGCCATCGACCTGCGCGCCATGACCCAGTCCCGCGGTTCCTTCGTGCTCCACTTTGTGCGCTACGAGGATTGCCCCCCTGCCGCTCAGGAGAAAGCGATCGCCGCCGCCCAGGCTATGGCCGAGGAATAACCCATACTTCCCGGAACTCCCGCCGATTTTCGGCGGGAGTTCTTTTTTGGGGGCAATCCTCGTAATCGGCGGCTGATGCCGCCGCAAATTCGGAGCGAAGCGAAGAATTGAATGGACGGAATTCACTTCCGGCCATTCGAGATCAATTGAGGGGCCCCCGCAGAGCAAATGCTCTGTGGGGAGCGATTGCCCCCCTGCCGCTCAGGAGAAAGCGATCGCCGCCGCCAAGGCTATGGCCGAGGAATAACCCATACTTCCCGGAACTCCCGCCGATTTTCGGCGGGAGTTCTTTTTGGGGGCATTCCTTGTATTCAAAGGTGTTTTTGCTCCGCAGGGTGACTTTCTGGTCCGACCAGAAAGTCACCAAAGAGTCGCATAAGGGTTGCACCCTTATGTATCCCGCTTGCACACTTTGGAACCATCAACCATCACCGGCGCACCGAAAGGGATACTCTGTTTGCTTCGTATTTGCTGTCGCACAACTCTAGGGCAACCACGCCCAGCGTCCCCAGATACCGCGCCTGAGTGGAGGTGTGTTGGAGCCCAAAGCCTCCCCTGTGTAAGGGGAGGTGTCTGCCCAAAGGGCAGACGGAGGGGTTGTTTTCACCGTACTGCCCTTTCCTCGCGGCATAGCCGCTGCGGCCTACGCTAAAAATATGCCACCGGCATATTTTCTTAACGCTGCGGGGTGGCACGGCGCAAGCCGTGCCCCACGCCATATCTCCCGCCCCCTGTCATATTTGTCCTCCCACTTCGCGTATGGTAACACAGCAAACGACTCACTTGGGAGGTACTGATATGGCGATGTCGGTCATTTGGACGGTGATGGTGGGGGCCGCAATCCTGTGCGGGCTTGCCACCGGTCGGGGCGAGGCAGTGGCGGCGGCCGCCCTGGAGGGCGCGGCTGCCGGGGTGGAGCTGTGCCTGTCCATGACCGGGATCCTCTGCCTCTGGATGGGGGTCATGGAGGTCATGCGCCGTTCCGGTCTGGCGGAGGCGCTGAGCCGTATGCTCCGCCCCCTTCTCAGACGGCTGTATCCGGACTTTTCCGATGACGCTCCGGTGATGGACGCCGTCAGCGCCAACCTGTCCGCCAACCTGCTGGGGCTGGGCAACGCCGCCACCCCTCTGGGGCTGGAGGCCTCCCGGCTCATGGCCCGCCGTTCCCCCGGCGTGGCGTCGGACAGTCTTTGCCTGCTGGTGGTGTGCAACACCGCCTCCATCCAGCTCATCCCCACCACGGTGGCCTCCCTCCGCTCCGCCGCCGGCTGTGCCACCCCCTTTGATATCCTCCCCGCCACATGGTTGGCCTCCGTCATCTCCATCACGGTGGGGCTGACAGCGGCAAAAGTCTTTTCCCGTCTGTGGAGGTGAGCACCCTTGGAACTGCTCTTCACCATGCTGGTCCCCGCCATCATGCTTTTGGTGGCGGTATGGGGGCTGTGGAAGCGGGTGGATCTGTGGACCGCCCTCACCGAAGGCGCCGCCGAGGGGCTGAAGGTCTCGGTGCGCATCGTTCCCGCCCTCATCGCCCTGCTCACCGCGGTGTATATGCTCCGCGCCTCCGGCGCGCTGGAGCTTTTGGGGCAGACTTTGGAGCCTGTCCTGTCCGCCGCAGGCATCCCCACCGAGACCATCGGCCTTTTGCTGGTGCGCCCGGTCAGCGGCTCCGCCGCCCTGGGGGTCGGGGCGGAGCTGATCCAAACCTACGGCCCCGACTCCCTTGTGGGGCGCACGGCGGCGGTGATGTTAGGCTCCACCGAGACCACCTTCTACACCGTGGCAGTCTATTTCGGCGCGGCAAAGATCACCAGGACCCGCTATGCCGTCCCCGCCGCCCTGTGCGCCGACATCGCGGGCTTTCTGGCCGCGGCATGGGCGGTGCGGCTGCTGTTTTGAGCGTTTGACGATACACCCCATGCGTGCTACAATACAGGAGAGAAAAAGGGGGCTTTGGAATGAGAACGCTGATCGAGCTGTATGACGAGCGGCCCATGGAGAACACCCTGAGCGTGGAGACCTTCTGCCCGGAGCGCGTTGTCTATCTGGCGCCGGGGGATGTGGTGCGCAACAAGGCAGTCAAGCTGTCCCTGGAGCGCTACTTCCGCCACCGCGGGCTGGAGGTGGAGGTCCTGTTCCGGGAGTGCAGCCTCTACGACGCCGGAAAGATCGAGCGGCTGCTCCACCGGTGCGTGGAGGAGTTTGAGGATTGCGCGCTGGATATCACCGGCGGCACGGAGACCGCGCTCTTCGCCGGCGGTATGTTCTGCCGGACCTGCAACGTTCCCGTGTTCACCTACAGCCGCAAGCGCAACCGGTTCTTCAACATCAGCAACGCCCCCTTTGCGGACGACCTCCCCTGCCGCATCCGCTACAAAGTGGAGGACTTTTTCCTCATGGCCGGCGGCGCCATGCGGAAGGGGCGGGTGGACAACGCTCTTTTACACCGCTACGACTCCGTGATCGACCCCTTTTTCGACC
>JAQXJQ010000166.1 GCA_029009035.1 Oscillospiraceae bacterium
GACAAGTATGTGCAGGCCTACTTCCAGTACGACTCCAAGAAGACCGGCGGCGTGACCATCAGCCACCTGCGCTTCGGTGACAAGGCCATCAAGAGCCCCTACTACATCAACAAGGCCGACTTCGTGGCCTGCCATGTGCCCGCTTACATCACCAAGGGTTTCCCCATCGTCCGCGATGTGAAGCCCGGCGGCACCTTCCTCATCAACTGCCAGTGGAGCGCCGAGGAGCTGAGCCACCATCTGGACGCCGCTTCCAAGCAGTACATCGCCAAGAACAACGTCCAGTTGTACATCATCAATGCCATTGACCTGGCCATTGAGATCGGCATGGGCAAGCGCACCAACACCATCCTGCAGTCCGCTTTCTTCACCCTGGCCAATGTGATGCCTCAGGAGGAGGCCATCGGCTACATGAAGGATGCCGCCACCCACTCCTACCTGAAGAAGGGCCAGGATGTGGTGGACATGAACCACAAGGCCATCGACCTGGGCGCAACCGCCTTTGTGAAGGTGGATGTTCCCGCCGACTGGGCCACCGCCGTGGACAATAAGCCCGTGGTGGTGCGCGAGGGCAAGGCGGAGCTGCTGAGCATGGTGGAGAACATCATGGAGCCCGTCAACCGCATGGATGGCGACTCCCTGCCCGTGTCCAAGTTCACTGCCCATGTGGACGGCACCTTCGAGCTGGGCGCTTCCGCCCACGAGAAGCGCGGCGTTGCCGTGTCCGTCCCCGCCTGGGACGCCACCAAGTGCGTGCAGTGCAACCAGTGCGCCTATGTCTGCCCCCACGCCACCATCCGTCCCTATGCCCTCACCGAGGCTGAGGCTGCCGGCGCTCCCGCCGCCGCCCAGATCGTGGACATCAAGGCCGGCAAGGGCAAGGGCGTTTACAAGTATGCTCTGGCTGTCAGCCCCATGGATTGTATGGGCTGCGCCGTCTGCGTGGGCGTGTGTCCCACCAAGAGCCTGACCATGGTGCCCCTCGAGCAGGCCATGGATCAGCAGCCCGTCTTCGACTACATGGTGTCCAAGGTCACCGTCAAGGACGATGTGGCCGGCAACGCCAGCGTGAAGGAGAGCCAGTTCAAGACTCCTCTGCTGCAGTTCTCCGGCTCCTGCGCCGGCTGTGCCGAGACCGCTTACGCCCGCCTGGTCACTCAGGTTTGCGGCGACCGTATGTTCGTTTCCAACGCCACCGGCTGTTCCTCTATCTGGGGCGGTCCCGCCGCCACCTCTCCCTACGCCGTGGATCACAGCGGCAAGGGCGTGGCCTGGTCCAACTCCCTGTTTGAGGACAACGCCGAGCACGGCCTGGGTATGTGGGTTGCCGTGAAGCAGCGCCGTGCCAAGCTCATTGAGACCGTGGAGAAGCTGGTGGGCATCGAGTATGCCGACGAGGAAGTGGTCGCTCTGGGCAAGGCCTGGCTGGATTGCCGGGACAACGGCGAGCAGTCCAAGGTCGCCGGCGAGAAGCTGCTGGCCTGGTGTGTGAAGAACGGCGAGCGCGACTTCACCGGCACTCCCTATGAGCAGGCCTGGCTGGACAACGGCAAGAAGTGCCCCTGCGAGGCATGTGCCTGCTGCCGCGACATCGTGGAGATGGGCGATCTGCTGACCAAGAAGTCCGTGTGGATCTTCGGCGGCGACGGCTGGGCCTACGACATCGGCTACGGCGGCCTGGATCATGTCATCGCTTCCGGCGAGGATGTGAACATCTTCGTCTTCGATACCGAGGTGTACTCCAACACCGGCGGACAGGCCTCCAAGGCCACCAACATCGGCGCTGTGGCTCAGTTCGCCGCGGCCGGCAAGAGCGTGGCCAAGAAGTCTCTGGCCGAGATCGCCATGCAGTATGGCTATGTCTATGTGGCTCAGGTCGCCATGGGCGCCAATCCCAACCAGACTCTGGCCGCCATCCGTGAGGCCGAGGCCTATCCCGGACCCTCCCTCATCATCGGCTACGCCCCCTGCGAGATGCACTCCATCAAGGGCGGTATGGCCAACTGCCAGGCTGAGATGAAGAAGGCTGTGGATTGCGGCTACTGGAACCTGTTCCGCTTCAACCCCGCCAACAAGGCCGAGGGCAAGAATCCCTTCACTCTGGACTCCAAGGCTCCCGCCGGAGGCTACCGCGAGTTCCTGATGAACGAGGCTCGCTACAACCGCCTGACCCGCGAGTTCCCCGAGCGTGCCGAGGAGCTGTT
>JAQXJQ010000167.1 GCA_029009035.1 Oscillospiraceae bacterium
CTACAACTGCCACTCCCTCAAGACCGGTCAGAAAAACGCGGTCGAGGTCGGCGTTAACGAAAATATCAACTCCGTCATTTGCTATGTCATCGCCGGCGCCATGATGGCCTGTGCCGGTCTGCTCTATCTGTGCCGGAACGGCATGGTCGCCCCCGAGGCAGGTCTGTCCAGCTCCTCCTACATGATGAGCGCCTTCCTCCCCATGTTCATTGGCCAGGCTCTGGCCCCCTACTCCGACCGCAACATTGGCACCATGGTGGGCGCCTTCTGCCAGGCCTGCCTCACCTCCGGTCTGGTCAAGCTTGGCTGCGGCAGCTCCATGAAGACCGTTCTGGACGGCGTGGTCGTGCTGCTGTTCCTGGTGTACACCTCCAACAGCTACAAATTCGCCCTCCATCACGCCTGGAAAGTCAAGAAAGCCCATGCTGTGCAGGCCATGTCCGCAGTCGCCAACAAGTAAACATCCGTTTCAGGTCTATACAGCAAAACGCCCCCGAACCCTTTGGTTCGGGGGCGTTTATCGTTACATCAAATGACTTCCACGGCTTTGCGTTCCACTTCCAGCAGGCGCTTGTAGCGCTCGATATAGCGGTTAAATCCGGCCACATCGGCTTCATCCGGCTCCAGCACAGAACCGGACACAGCACGGAATACCCGGTCGTTCAGGTAGTCTTCCAGTAATTAGTTCTCCAACCTGGTCACCCTATAGGCAGCCAGCCGCGCCATGCCGTAGGGTCCTCCCTCCCCCGCCGTTTCCATGCACGTCACAGGCGCATTGCAGGCCGCAGCCATGTACCGCTGCCCTACCACCGGGGTCTTGAACAGGCCGCCGTGACCGGTCAGGGTTCTGATCTCCACCGCTTCCTCCGCCAGAATATCCATGCCGATCTTCAGGGTGGCCAGCGTGGAATACAGGGTCGAGCGCAGGAAATTCGCAAGGGTGAACCTGCCGTCCGGGCGCCGAAGGACCATGGGCCTTCCTTCATCCAGATGGGTCACTCCCTCGCCCGCCATGTAATTGCAGACCAGTACCCCTCCGCAATCCGGATCGCCCTCCAGGCTTTTTTCGTAGAGCTTTCTGTATGCTTCGCCGCTGTCGGGTTCCGCGCCAAACAGTCCGGCAGCTTCTCTCAGGACGGACACCCAGGCGTTGCTGTCATTGGTGCAGTTATTTCAATGGACCATGGCCACCGGCCTGCCGCCCGGCGTGGCCACAAGGTCAATTTCCTCATACACCTTATTCAGTGGACGCTCCAGCACCACCATGGAGAATACGGAGGTACCGGCGGACACATTCCCGGTTTTAGGGGCAACCGCGTTGGTGGCAGTCATTCCCGTCCCGGCGTCCCCCTCCGGCGGCGCAAAGGGAACCCCAACAGGGAGCAGACCGCCAATCAGTGCCGCGCCCCGTTGGGTCAGCTCGCCGCACCTCTCCCCTGCCATACGCACCTCGGGCAGGATCTTCCGGATGCTCCACGGCTGATCCTCTGTCAAGTGCTCAAATTTGCGCAGCATCTCCTCATCATAGCCTGTTCCCTCCCCATTCACAGGGAACATACCGGACGCCTCACCGATGCCCACGGCATTGACGCCGGTGAGCATATAATGCACATAGCCCGCCAGCGTGGTGATGTGCGCGATTTTGGAAACATGCTCTTCCCCATTCAAAACCGCCTGATACAGGTGGGCAACAGACCAGCGCTGGGGAATATTAAAGCCGAACAGCTCTGTCAGCGCGGCCGCTGCCTGACCGGTGACGGTGTTCTGCCAGGTCCTGAAGGGCACCAGCAAATTCCAATCCGCGTCAAAGGCCAGATAGCCGTGCATCATGCCGGAAACGCCCATGGCGGCGATCTCTTCCCGGTGTTCAACGGCGGACAGCGCCTGCCGCAGCCCCCTCCAGACCTCATCCAGATCATATGTCCAGATCCCGTTTTCATATCGGCTTGCCCATGTATAATCTCCGGAGGAAACAGGAGCATGGTTTTCATCAATGGCAACCGCTTTGATCCGCGTAGACCCCAGCTCAATGCCAAGCATATGTTTCACAGCCGTCACCTTACTTCGCTCTCATAGCCGTTGGGATGGCTCTGATGCCATTTCCACGCGGTTGCAATGATCGTGTGGAGGCTGTCGTACTTCGGCTTCCAGCCCAGGACCTCCCGGGCCTTTTCCGAGGACGCCACTAGCTGCGCGGGATCTCCGACACGGCGGGGCTGCACTTCGGCGGGAATGGGATGGCCGGTGACCTTACGGGTCTCCTCGATCACCTCTTTTACAGAGAAGCCGACTCCGTTGCCCAGATTGAACACATCGCTGTTTCCGCCCTCCATGAGATAGCGCAGGGCAAGGATATGGGCCTGTGCCAGATCGCACACATGGATATAGTCCCGGATACAGGTCCCGTCGGGCGTGGGGTAGTCGTCCCCGAAAATACTGATCTTTTCCCGCTTGCCGCTGGGCACCTGAAGGATCAGCGGGATGAGATGGGTCTCGGGATCGTGGGCCTCGCCAATGGCGCCGTCGGGATGCGCTCCGCAGGCATTGAAATAGCGCAGGGCCACATAGCGCAGGTCATGGGCCTGCGCGGTCCACTTCATCATCTTCTCCATGGACAACTTGGTCTCGCCGTAGCAGTTGGTGGGCCGGGTCGCGTCGTCCTCCAGAATGGGCACCCGCTCCGGCTCGCCATAGGTGGCGGCAGTGGAGGAAAAGACAATGTACTTCACGCCGTGGGCAACCATGCTCTCCAGCAGTACCTCCGTGCCGCACACATTGTTGCTGTAGTACTTCAGCGGGTCGCGCATGCTCTCCCCCACCTGAGAGTTCGCGGCAAAGTGGATGACTCCCTCAATATGCTCCCGCTCAAAAATACCGTCCACAAACCCGCGGTCCCTGATGTCACCTTCATAGAACTTCGCCCCGGCGGGAACCGCTGCGCGGAAACCGGTTTCCAGATTGTCCGCCACAACGATGTCATAGCCGGAATTGATCAGCTCCAACGCGGTATGGCTGCCGATATAGCCGGCACCTCCCAAAACAAGAACAGACATGGTAACTGCCTCCTTATGTTTCATTAGTCTTGCTATATTATTGTACCATTTTATAGCCAAAACACAAGACTATCCACCCATAAGCACAAAAAATATCGCAAATCGCTCCGAAAAGGTTGTTTGGAAACGGAACGCATATTCACCTCAAAAACGGCTTTGGAAAACAGGTCAAAAATCGTATTCCACCGTTATTCCACCACGCGGACGCTCAAGACCCAAAAAACAGAAAAGAAAAAACCTTGAAACCATTGCGGTTTCAAGGTTTTTCATGGTCCGAGTGACAGGACTTGAACCTGCGGCCTCTTGACCCCCAGTCAAGCGCGATACCAAACTTCGCCACACCCGGATTTTATTTTTCGCTCAGTTCTCGTTGAGCCTTAAGTATATTACCACACTCTTACCGAGAATGCAAGAGTAAATTTCAAAAAAAAGCAAATATTTTGTTTTCTCGCCGAAGGGATCTTTTTTGAGGGGACGGTCTTTGCCGCCCCCTCAAAAAACTCTTAGAAAACAAACCGATCCGGGCATGCCGTGAAGCGCAATCATGTGGGGTCTTCCCCATCGCCGGACTGCTCCGCAGGAACGCCGTTTCGCTTGGCCATGTTATGGCGGACAAGCTGATAGAGCGTAGCCATAATGGGCACACCCAGCATCATGCCGATGATACCGCCAAATCCGCCGCCGATGGTAATGGCTGCCAAAACCCAGATGCCGGGCAGACCGATAGAGGATCCCACCACACGGGGATAGATCAGGTTGCCTTCCACCTGCTGAAGGATCAACAGATAGATCAGGAAACCCAAGGCTTTCATCGGTGAAACAGTCAGGATCATGATGGCGCCTACCGCTGCGCCCAGATAGGCCCCCACAAAGGGGATGAGAGCGGTCACGCCCACCGTGCAGCCGATCATAGCGGCGTAGGGCATACGCAGGATCAGCATTCCCAGCGTACAGAGCGCACCCAGCACCACCGCCTCGGTACACTGACCCACAAGAAAGCGGTGGAAGGAACCGTTGGCCACCCTTGCCACATAGCGCAGACCGGTGCAGACACGCTTGGGCAAATAGGTATCAATGAGTCGGTTCAGCTGACCCAGCAGCTTTTCCTTCCCCATCAGCAAATAGATCCCGAAGAAACAGGCAATGAACATGGTTGCCGCACCGGAGACCACGAAGCTCAGGCCGCTCACCACGCCGTTGAGGGCGCCGCCGGCAAAGGAGACCAGCCACTCCACCGCGCTTCTGATGCTGGACTGGATGTCAAACTGCTTCCATACCTCCTCGGGCAGCCACTGTCCGATATAAGGCAGCAGGCGGTTGATGGCCACGGTGATCTGGCCGGCCAGCATCTCCAGGCACTGCCACAATCTGGGCAGCACAATATAAGTAAGGGCCACGATCACCCCCGCAAGGCACACAAAGGACAGCAAAACGCTCAGCGGCCGCTTCAGCACCTTTACCCGGGAGGCATCCATCCCGGACAGCACCTTGCGCTCCAGCGCCATCATGATGATGTTCACCACATAAGCGATCACCAGGCCGAGGATCAGAGGAACCGCCGCAGTCAGTGCCACACCCAGGATCTTCACCGCCGTATCCCAATAATGAATGGCAAGCCAGAGCACAAACAGCCATACGATCCAGCCCGGGAAACGCTTTAACGGTCCACTCCCTTTTTCCATGCCGCATCCTCCCTCTTATCCCGCATTGGTCGGCCAACCAAGCGAAAATGGGTTATTTATATATAATAATAAAGAATAGCACAACACCGTTGCCTTTGCAATGTTATCCGCCCTCATTTTTCTCAGTACCGTCTGATATCGTCGGGGTTTGGCAGGAGGTCTCCTCCAGGAGCGAGCGAAACTCCTCCCGGCTGAGCGGCCCTCCCTTCTCCATGCAAGCTGTAAACAAGTGGGAATAGAGCAAGCTGCGGTTCTCCTCCCCGGGTACAACGGCCCTGACCTCATCCCGGACACCACCCAGATAGGCCAGAATATCTTCCAATCCAGGGGGCAGCAGCTCGCCGATCTGTTTCTTCAAGTATACAGCGGCAGTTGGGCTGGCGCCGCCGGTGGATATCCCCACGGAGAGGCTCCCCCGCTTCAAAAGGGCAGGAAAAAGAAAGCTGCAGAGCTCACGGTTATCCACCACATTCACCGGGATACGCCTTTCCCCACACAGGCAAGACACATGGCGGTTCAATTCATCATCGTCGGTGGCCGCAATGACAAAATCTGCCCCACGGAGAAGCTCTGCGTCAAAGGGACCGCGCACTACGGTGATACCGGGCAGTTCCCACAGCTCCGGCCGGATCTCCGGTGCGGCCACCGTAAGCAGCGCACCATAGGCAAGCAGCTGCTCCGCCTTACGCAGCGCCACCGAACCGCCGCCCACGATGATACCGCGTTTCCCCTCCAGATCCACAAAAAACGGAAAATAGGCCATACTCCGCCCCCATTCCTTATCCGTAATAGTATTGCCAACCGTCTTCTGCTGCAAAGCGTTTCAGCTTTACACCAAATGCGACATCAAGAATTCCGCTCAAGAACACCTCCTCCGGAGTTCCAAAAGCAAGCAGTGCTCCGTCCCGCAGGACAGCCACCTCGTCAGCTGTGCGCAGGGCAAGGCACAAATCGTGGAGCACCGCCGCAACCGCTCTTCCGTGGGTGTTGGCCAGTTCTTTTGCGATGGTCATAACCGCCAGCTGATGGCGGATGTCCAGAAAAGTGGTGGGCTCATCCATGAGGATGGTCTCCGTCTCCTGGGCCAGCGCCATGGCAAGGTAGATCCGCTGCCGCTCACCGCCGCTGAGCTCCCCCATCATCCTGTGGGCAAGTTCTCCCGCTCCGGTCATCTCCAGCGCCCGTTCCGCTGCGGCATAATCCTCTTCCCGGTAGCGGCGGGGATAGGACAGGTGGGGGAAGCGTCCGTGCAGCACCATTTTGCGGGCAGTGATATTGGGCACACTTCTGGATTGGGGCAGATAGGCCGCCTTCAGGGCGATCTGCCGCGGCGTCAAACGCTCCACAGGAGTCCCGTCGTAGATGATCTCCCCCGCCGTCTTTGGCTGAAGCGCCAGCACGGTACGCAAAAGCGTGCTCTTTCCGCAGCCGTTTGGCCCCAGAAGTGCCAGGACCTTTCCCGGAGTGAAGGTGAGGTTCACATCCCGCAGCACCTCCCGCTCGGGATAGGCACAAGTCAGTCCCCGCAGTTCAATCATGGGTCCGTCCTCCCCTCTGCTTCAGCAGAAGCCACACAAAAAAGGGTCCGCCGATCAGGGAAAGCATAATGCCTACCGGCAGTTCAAAGGGGGCAAAGAGAATACGGGAGAGCAGGTCGCAGAGGGTGAGCATGGCTGCGCCCCCCATGGCACAGGCCGCAACCAGCGCTCGGGACTCCTCTCCCACCATGCGCCGCATGATGTGCGGCACGATCAGCCCCACAAAGCCCAGCAGACCGGTGAAGCTCACCGCGGCGCCGGCCAGTGCCGCCGCAAGAGAAAGCAGCAGGATACGCACAGGCCGCACCCTGAGCCCCAAACTCTGGGCCGTATCCGATCCCAGCGCCAGAATATCCATCTCTCCTCCCAGCGCAAACACCAGGATCCCCGCGATGACCACGACCCAGAAGGCCGGGATCACTCTGGCCAGGGACAGGTTGGCCACACCGCCGATACGAAAATCGGAATAGCCGTTGAGGGACTCCGGAACAAAGGTCAGCACACAATCGATCCCCGCACTGAACACACCGGACACCGCAATTCCGGCCAGTACCAAAGTGATACGGGAGGCGGCGGCACACCGGGCGATAAAGAGCACCAGCAGCACACCTGCCAGCGCACCCAAAAAGGCAGCCAGCGGCATGAGATTGACACTCATGGGAAAAAGAGCAGTACACAGCGCCACCGACAGACCCGCCCCCGAGTTGACGCCAATCACATTGGGCGCCGCCAAAGGGTTGTTGAGCACGCTCTGGATCACCGCGCCGGAAACAGCCAGAGCCGCCCCTGCCACCAGACAGCCAAAGGTGCGGGGCAGACGAGCGTAGAGAATGATCCGGGTCTGCACCGAGTCGGGAGCCACACCGGTCAGCGCCCGCAGGATATCCCCGGGATGCACTCTCACCGCCCCAAGGCAAATGCTCAGCATCGCACCAACCAGCACTGTCACCGCCAGAATAATAAACACAGCCGTCTTATTGGGCCGTGTAGAGGATGTCGGCAAGTTTTTCATAGGCTTCACCCCACCGTGCATTGGGCTTCAGATTATAGAGCTCATGCTCCACAAGGTAAAAGTTCCCGCTCCGGACCGCGCGAAGGCTGTTCCACGCAGGGTCGGTCAGCAGGGTTTCCTCCAACAGCTTTTGGGCTCGTCCGGTATCGGAACCCTGGAACACAGCGAACACATAGTCCGGATCGGCAGCCATGACGGCCTCCAGACTCAGGTCGTCCAGCAGGGTGCTGTCCCTGTCCGCCACATTCACGCACCCCAAATCCGCCAGGATCTCGCCCAACACAGTGCCGCTGCTCCCCTTGACCTTACAGCTTGTCCCGCTGATACGCAGACAGACTACCGAAGGGGCGGATCCGTCCTGCCGGGCGACAGCCGCCTCCACTCGGCCAGCAACCGCAAGGCCGTTCTCATCATAGAGTTCCTCGCGGCCGGTCAGCTCAGTGCAGATCTTCAGCATGGCCAGATAATCCTCAAAGTGCTGAATATCAAAATAAGCCACGGTGATGCCGGCCCGCTCCAGACTCTCCCGCAGTTCCAGATTGGATGCGGTGTTACTGCTGGCCAGAACGAGATCTGGTTCGGCAGAAAACAAAAGCTCCAAATTGGGCTCGTTAATGGCGCCGAGATCAATGACCCCCTCGTCCAGCCCCAGATCAAGAGACGTCCATGCGTTGTTGGACGCCGCCACCAGAGTATCCTTCCCCCCTGCCAGGCACCACACATCGGCAAAGCTGCCGATCATGGCGGCCACCCTCCGGGGAGACTCCACAGTGATCTCCCGCCCCAGGGCGTCCGTAAAGGTCACTGCATTCTCCCCCGGGCGGGGGGCAGCGGGCTCCCGTCCGGGCGCTGCACAGGCAAAGGTCCCCAGCAAAAGGGCAAATGACAAAAGGAATAAACCAAATCGCTTCATCCGCGATCCCTCCGAACATGCAGCGAACCGGACAGAGCAGAACGCCTTAAATAAATAAAGTTTACGGGCTTGAGGCGGAAATGTCAAATGGAAAATGCTTTCCTGCTCCCGGGGAAATGTTTCATGATCCCGGCTTTGAAAAGCACTTCCCCGCCGAGGATTTGTGTGCTATAATCCCCCTATATTCATGCTGACTACACTTCGGAGGGATCACCATGCTGAAAGATAACATAGTTTACTACTACCGCGATCTTGGCAAAAACTGTGCCGAGGCTATCATTCTCGCGGCAAACGAGAAATATAATCTGGGCCTGAACGAAGCTGCCATAAAACTGTTTCTGGGCTTCGGCGGCGGCAACGGCTGCGGCGGCACCTGCGGTGCTCTCAGCGGCGCTCTGGCGGTGCTCAGCCATCTCTACGGCGACAAGCCCCAGGAGGAGTTCCGTCCCCTGTGCGCCAAATTCGTGGAGCGCTTCGATGCCAAACTGGGCGGTACCGAGTGCTCCCTCCTGGCCGGCAAATATAAGACAAGCGAAACACGCTGCACCGCTGCCGTCGAACTGGCGGGCGAGGTGCTGGATGCTTTCATTGCCGAACAGAACGGCGAGACCACACCTGCCGCCGGTCCCTGCACCCTCTCCCCCGCCGATATCAAGCGGGTCAAGGGCATGGGATTTCTCCAGCACGCGGGCACCAACAAGTTCAACGGCCGCATCATCACCCGCAACGGCCGCATCACCGTAGACGAGGCCAAAGCCATTGCCAACGCCGCAGAACAGTACGGCGACGGGTACATGATGCTCACCACCCGCCTGACCCTGGAGGTCTCCGGCATCGACTACAACGACATCGACGCCTTCCGCGCCGAAGTGGGCAAGGCCGGTCTGGAGACCGGCGGCACCGGCAGCAAGGTCCGCCCCGTGGTCTCCTGCAAGGGCACCACCTGCCAGTACGGTCTCTACGATACCTATGCCATCAGCCAGGAGATCCACGAGCGTTTCTTCAAGGGTTACGCCAATGTCTCCCTCCCCCACAAGTTCAAGATCGCCACCGGCGGCTGCCCCAACAACTGTGTAAAGCCCGACCTCAACGACCTGGGCATCGTGGGCGCCAGAATGCCGGTGTTCAACGAAACCCTCTGCCGAAACTGCAAGAAGTGTCAAATCGAGACCTCCTGCCCCATCAAGGTTCCTGTGATGGTTAACGGAAAACCGGTCATTGACCCCGGAGCCTGCAACAGCTGTGGCAGATGCGTGGGCAAATGTCCCTTCCATTGTACCGACGAATTCGTCAGTGGCTGGAAG
>JAQXJQ010000168.1 GCA_029009035.1 Oscillospiraceae bacterium
CTGTTAAAATATACAGCAGTTGGTGCTGATTGCGGTGAGGGTCCACCCGTTCCCATCCCGAACACGGCAGTTAAGCTCACTCGCGCCGACAATACTTGGCTGGTGACGGCCCGGAAAGATAGGTAGTGCCAACACAAAAAACAGACAGTCTTACGACTGTCTGTTTTTTTGTCATTCTTTGAAACGAAATTTGATGACTTGGCCGAAATTACCACGAAAGCCGCCGTATCAAACTGTTTGACGGGAGCAAACTATGCTCGGATGAGAAATCCGAACAAAAGAGAAAGGGAGGACAATCGTATGTCTAAGTCCAAGAGCTCCAACCGTCTGGTGATCCCCGAGGCCCGTGAAGCCATGGATAAGTTCAAGATGGAGGCCGCCAACGAGGTCGGCGTCAACCTGAAGGACGGCTATAACGGCGAACTGACCAGCCGCGAGGCGGGCAGCGTGGGCGGTATGATGGTCAAGAAGATGATCGAGTCCTACGAGAACGGCCTGAAGTAAACCGGGATCAGCAGAAAAAGAAGGCTTCCGCAGTGATGCGGGATCTGTAAAACAGAAGATCCGACCTATGGTTTCGGCCATAGGTCGGATCTCTTTGATTTCAAGGCTGATTGATCCGCACAGCGTGATTACGGCTGCGCAGCGGGCGCTCTGCCGGGAGCAACATAAAAGACTCCGGTGGCGGAGGCCAGGATCCGGTCCGGACGATCGGCGGCAACGATATACCCCTCGGTCTGCGCGGTGGTGGAGCCGGTGTGGATCACATGGGCACGGCAGATGACATCGGTATCCAGGGGGACAGGCAGAGAATAGTTCACCGTCATGGTGACGGTGGGGGTCATTTGGTTATAGATCACGCCGGTGGTGATGCCCATGGTGGTGTCCAGAATGGCAGCAACGATGCCTCCGTGGACATTTTTGGCCGGATTGGCCATCCAGGAGGCGGTGTGAAAGCGCAGGTCAAGACGCAGCTCAGGGCCGTTGCAGCTTTCCAGCGCGGGGGCAAGGCGGGGACCCAGCGACTCGGGGTCCTGGAGATGGACACGCTTTTCCAGATTGCAGACAATGCGCTGGGTAAGTTCTTCGGTGGTAAAATGAAAACGCATAGGAAAACTCCTCTTTTGTATGAAAATGATGATACAACAGTATAGCACGGAACGGGAGGCACCGCAATGCAGATGCGAAAAAAATAAAAAAATCCGGAAAAGGGGTTTACAAGCGCGGTTTAGTGTGCTACTATGCTAAAGAACTAAAGAAACACCGGGAGGTACTTACTTATGAAACACATGAAAAGAGCAGCAGCTTTGCTTATGGCGCTGCTGATGGCGCTGCCCCTGTTTGCCTGCGGCAAGAAAAGCGACAGCTCCGACCTGGCCTATGTGAAGAAGAACGGCAAGCTCATCATCGGCATTACCGAGTTTGAACCCATGGATTACCAGGACGCCTCCGGCCAGTGGGTGGGCTTCGACGCCGACATGGCAGTCGCCTTTGCCAAGAGCCTGGGTGTTGAGCCTGTGTTCCAGATCATTGCCGACTGGGACAACAAGATCATGGAGCTCAACGGCAAGACCGTTGATGTGGTGTGGAACGGCATGACCCTCACCGACGAGGTGAAGAACGGCATGGAGTGCTCCAACCCCTACTTCAACAACGCGCAGGTGGTCATCGTTCGCGCCGATGTGGCCGACAAGTATCAGAGCGTTGAGAGCCTGAAGGATCTGAGCTTTGCCGTGGAGAACGGCTCCGCCGGTCAGGCCGAGCTGGACGCGCTGGGCCTCACCTACACGCAGGTGCAGGATCAGGCCACCGCGCTGATGGAGGTCAACGCCGGCACATCTGACGCCGCCGTCATCGACTACCTGATGGCTGCCGCCATGGTGGGCGAGGGCACCGGTTACGAGAAGCTGACCTATACCGTGGCCCTCAACAGCGAGGAGTACGGCGTGGGCTTCCGCAAGGGCTCTGACCTGGCCGCTGAGCTGAACAAGTTCTTCAAGAGTGCCTATGCCGACGGCACCATGGCGCAGATCGCCGAGCAGTACAACATTGCCGACAAGCTGATCGCGCAGTAAACGGATACATAGCTGCGAAAGCAGGGGGCGGTGCCCTCTGCTTTCGAGCGATTTACGGGGAGTGAGAGAGTATGTTTATGACTGTTCTTGGGGCGCTGAATGAGGGGTTTGTCCAGACCCTGAAGCTGTTTGCGGTGACCCTCATCGGCGCCATCCCCCTGGGACTGGTGATCGCCTTCGGCTCCATGAGCCGCTTTACTCCGCTGCGCTGGCTGTCCAGAACGGTGGTGTGGATCATTCGCGGAACTCCGCTGATCCTGCAGTTGTACATCCTGTTTTTTGTGCCCGGCATGGTGCTGGGCAGAAGCCCGTGGCCGGGCGGGGAGACCGGGCGGTTTATTGCCGCGGCGGTGGCGTTTATCATCAATTACGCCTGCTACTTCTCCGAGATCTACCGCGGCGGCATCCAGGGCGTGCCCAAAGGGCAGCAGGAGGCGGGACAGGTGCTGGGTATGACCCGGCGGCAGATCTTCTTCAAGATCACCCTGCTGCAGATGATCAAGCGCATTGTGCCACCCATGTCCAACGAGGTCATCACTCTGGTGAAGGATACCTCCATGGCCCGGGTCATCTCCATGCAGGAGATCATCTGGGCCGGCTATTCCTTTATGAAGGGGTCCCACGGCTATTCCGGCCTGCTGTGGCCGCTGTTTTTTACCGGCGTATATTATCTGGTGTTCAACGGCGTGGTCACGGTGCTGCTGGAACGGCTGGAAAAGAAGCTGGCCTATTTCGCCTAAAAGGAGGCGCGTATCATGTCTATTCTGCAAGTGGAACACATCTGCAAGTCCTTTGGCGAGACGAAAGTGCTGCAGGATATCAGCTTTGAGCTGCAGGAGGGGGAGACCCTGGCCATCATCGGCTCCTCCGGCTCGGGCAAGACCACCATGCTGCGCTGCCTCAATTTTCTGGAGCGGGCGGACAGCGGCTCCATCTCCGTCCGGGGAAAGACGGTGTTTGACGGCGCCGCCGCGGCGGCGGAGAGCGAGAATGAGCTGCGGGAAAAGCGCCTCCACTTTGGACTGGTGTTTCAGTCCTTTAATCTCTTTCCCCAGTATACGGCCTTGCGCAATGTGACGCTGGCCCGTGAGCTGCAGGAGAAGGAGAAGCCGGGCTGGAAGGAGAACCGCAAGGCCATCCAGAAGCAGATCGAGGAGGAGGGCATGGAGCTTTTGCGCCGCATGGGCCTGGCAGACAGGGCGGGACACTATCCTCACCAGCTCTCCGGCGGACAGCAGCAGCGGGTGGCCATCGCCAGGGCGCTGGCCATGCATCCGGATATCCTGTGCTTTGACGAGCCCACCTCGGCTCTGGACCCGGAGCTGACCGGCGAGGTGCTCAAGGTCATCCGCGCGCTGGCGGAGCAGAAGACCACCATGATCATCGTCACCCATGAGATGGCTTTTGCCCGGGACGTGGCGGACCGGGTGGTTTTTATGGACGGCGGCGTGGTGGTGGAGTCCGGCCCTGCCCGCGAGGTCATCGACAACCCAAAGGAGGAGCGCACCAGGCAGTTTCTGGCCCGCTATTCCGAACAGTAACATCAGAGGATCCGCCGCGGAACGAAGGTTCTGCGGCGGATCGTTTTGCAGTCGGAGCGGCCCACGAAAGGAAACGATTTTTGCCCTTCCCTTTTCTGTTTATTGTTGCTTTAGGCTCAAAATCATTATCTTTTTTTGAAATGCCGGAAACGGGCATAAGAAAAGGCACCACAGGATTTTTTGAAAATCTCATGGTGCCTTTGAAATTTAATATGAAATTAGAAAGTGATATTTACTACCTCGGTGTCTACTATGGTCTCCCACTCAGCCATATCAAAAACATGGAAGGACAACTCAACATTCTCGATTGCAGCAATATCGTTTTCCTCAAGGTCGGAGTCCATAAATGTAATGGTATCCACAGCACGCTTGCCCGCTACTACATCACAGGAGAAAAGAGCATCCACCATGAACCCGTTGATAGATACATCTCTGGTCTGCACGGTGACATCCTTATTGCCGGTATTTTCGATGTAAACCACGATGCTCGGGCCAAAGATAGATGCATCCTCTGCAAGTCCCTTGACCACAATCTTTACACCATTTCCTTCATAGGCGAGATCGCCGCTATCATCATAGGTGTACTCAAAGGTATCAGCAATAGAGGTCTTAATCTGGATTGCATTGGTGTCCAGATAAGTTTCCCACTCAGCCATATCGAAAATATGGAACGCAAACTCCATATCCGCAATTGCATCAATACCGCAAGCTTCCAAGGCAGACTCCATAAAGGTTAGACCGTCATTGGCTTTCTTGCCGTTAACAACATCAACAGACATCATAGTTTCCACCATGTATCCATTAACAGAAGCGTTGCGGCACTGGAAAGTCAAGTCTTTGCCAGAATTGTTTTCAATAAGAAGCTTGATTTCAGGACCAAAGATTCCATCGGTTGCAAGTCTCTTGGCGGTAATCTTTACGCCAGCTTCATCAACCAGAACAGTCTCACTAATAGTAACTTCTGTTTTCTCGGGTTCCTCATTTTTTTCTGTCTGCTCCACCTGCTGTGTATCCTCGGTGTTGTTGCCAGTAGTAACATTAGAGGGTTCTTTAACCTCTCCACCAGAGGAGCCACCACAAGCCACCAGAGACATAGCCAGCATGAGCGCGAGGATAATTGCTAATGTTCTTTTCATTTTCTCTTCTCCTTTATTGTTTATTTTGTGGTATAGATACAAAGCCAATGCCAGACAGCAAGGAACCTAATGCGCCAACTATGCAGGCAATACCAATATCACCAAACATCATTAGACCCATAAAAATACCAAGGATGCCCACAATAATCAGCAATATACCGATTACTTTTGTCCTCATTGTAGCACCACTTTTCCAAATTAGATATACTTCCTAATATAAATCGGCGTGTGTAATAGATTTAATATCTGCATCATGCTTATTATATTACACCTAAATTAGTCAAAAGTCTATATTCCTGATTTCCAAACCTTGATGTCTGGCGTAGCGGACTGTGTAGGCGGTGCCGCCATAATCACGGGTACAGTAGGCGATACAGTAGGCTGAGCCATCTACAAGATGCCTGTTCCTCTTTAGGTAGGCTTCTCGGCTTGGCCTATCGCAAACACATACAACCTTGTCATACTTCGGCAATAGCCTTTGGTGGTCTGCTATCTGCGTTGGTGACCATCTGTCTGTAAATCCATCGAACGGATAAACTAAAATCACTTTGATGTCCGGAAATTCTGTTTCTCTGAGCCTAAATAATACTTTGGCGGCAAGCATATCATAGCCTATTGCTCCGCCAACACCAAAGAAGCAGACACCATGGTTAACTATCAGCTTGCGGATTTCATTGGCTGTCCGTTCTGCAATTTCTTGCGCCCGCCCTATTGGTATGTCCCTGTGGCCGGTGAAACAACACGTCTTTTTCCTTAACTCAACCGCCTTCATGTGAGGTATTCCCTCTTTTTGTATCATTTCTTTATAAGCTGTAAATCTTTATTACAAGATTATTCTAAATCAGTGGTATTGTCAAGGCACATTGGAGGTGACGCCTTGAAGATTTACGACTTTGACGGAGAGAAGAATATCTCTGGTGACCGTATTCACCAAGCACGGACGGCTATGCGGTTATCACAGGCTGACCTGGCGGCTCGTATGCAGGTTAATGGTGTCACTATTGAGCGTGAAGCCATCAGCAAGATTGAAACGGGTGACCGCTTTGTTACGGACTATGAACTTATGGTGTTTGCCAAAGTCCTCAATGTATCATTGGAATGGCTTATCAGCCAAGATCAGAAAGAACAGTAAGAGGCACAGAAGTCGGTTTGAACCGCTCTGTGCCTTTTATTTGCGTTCTTTGATTACGAACTCAATGATTGCAAGGTGTATCCTCTGGATTTGGTATCGGGTTTGGTGAAACCGGCGAAGATTTAATCGGCAACAATGAAGCGAAAAGGGATTTTTGCCCTGCGCAGTTGCAATCAGAAGTTTTTGTGCTATAATATATGGGCATAAAAATTGGGCTTTGCCCGCAAAAGAGGGTTTACCATGACGAAAATTGACATTATCTCCGGCTTTTTGGGCGCCGGAAAGACGACTTTGATCAAAAAGCTGCTGGCGGAAGCCTATCAGGGCGAGAAGCTGGTGCTCATCGAGAACGAGTTTGGCGAGATCAGCATTGACGGCGGATTTCTGAAGGAGGCCGGCGTGCAGATCTCCGAGATGTCCTCCGGCTGCATCTGCTGCTCCCTGGTGGGCAACTTCACTCAGGCTCTGAAGGATGTGTATGAGCAGTTCCATCCCGACCGCATCCTGATCGAGCCCTCCGGCGTGGGCAAGCTGTCCGATGTGGTGGCCGCCGTGGCCAGGACCATCGAGGATGTGCCCGAGCTGAAGCTGAACAGCTATGTGGCTGTGGCCGACGCCGCCCGCGTCCATGTGTATATGAAGAACTTCGGCGAGTTCTACAACGACCAGATCGAGACTGCCGGCACCATCATTCTCTCCCGCACCCAGAAGCTGACCCAGGAGAAGCTGGAGAAGGCCGTGGCCATGCTGCGGGAGAAGAACCCCAACGCCGCCATCCTCACCACCCCCTGGGACCAGCTGGACGGCAAGACCATCCTGTCCGCTGTGGAGCGGGAGTCCATGGCCGAGGCCCTGATGGAGGATCTGCGCCACCATCATCGCCACCACGACCACGATGAGGAGTGCGACGATCCCAACTGCAGCTGCCACCATCATCACCACGATGAGGACGAGGAGCATGAGCACCACCATCATCATCACCACGACCACGATGAGGAGTGCGACGATCCCGACTGCGGCTGCCATCACCATCACGACCATGATGAGGATGATGAGCACGGGCATCACCACCATCATCACCACCATGATGAGGACGAGGAGCACGTGCATCATCATCACGACCACGATGAAGCGTGCGCCTGCGGCTGCCACGACCATGACCATGACCACCATCACCACCACGCCGACGAGGTGTTCGGCAGCTGGGGCGTGGAGACGCCCAAGGTGTTCACCGCCGAGCAGCTGCACACCGTTCTGGATGAACTGGACAGCGGGGAGTACGGCATCGTGCTGCGCTCCAAGGGCATCGTCCCCGGCGGTGACGGCCAGTGGCTGCACTTTGACTATGTCCCCGGCGAGTGCGAGGTGCGCACCGGGGCAGCCGACTACACCGGCCGTATCTGCGTCATCGGTTCCGGCTTGAAGGAAGACAAGCTGGCGGCCCTCTTCGGGGTGTAAGGAGCAGATATGGAACTGCCTGTTTACCTGTTTCAAGGTCTGCTGGACGGCGGCAAGACCACCTTTATCAACAGCATCGTGCAGGACGGATTTGCCGACAGCGCCACCTTGCTGCTGCGCTGCGAGCAGGGTGACGCGGAGTATGAGGACCTTCCCGCCTCTGTCACCGTGGTGGACATTGAGGATGAGGACGATCTCACCGTGGCGAAGCTCAAGGCGCTGGAGAAGAAGCACAAGCCGAAGCAGATCCTGGTGGAGTACAACGGCATGTGGAGCCTTGCCAAGCTGGAGGGGGCGCTGCCCTCCAACTGGATCCTGTACCAGATCATCACCCTGGTGGAGTCCGCCACCTTTGAGACCTATGCCAAGAATTTGGGCCAGATCATGATGGAGAAGCTGGTCTCCGCCGACATGATCGTGTTCAACCGCTGCACCCCAGAGCTGGCCGCCTCTCTGCGCCGCCGCAACCTGAAGATGGTCAACCGCCGGGCCACCGTCTATCTGGAGTATGAGGACGGCAGCAGCGAGGACTACTATACCGGCGACGAGTGCCCCTTCGATCTGGATCAGGATGTGATCGAGATTCCTGATGATGACTTCGGCATCTTCTATGTGGACAGCATGGACCATCCCCAGCGCTATGTGGGCAAGACCGTCCATCTGAAGCTGGTGGTGTGCCATGTGGCCAAGTATCCCGACATTGAGGTGCCGGGGCGTTTCTCCATGCAGTGCTGCGAAAACGACATCACCTTCCTGGGCATGATCGCCCAGGGCGACGGGATGAAGCGGTATGAGACCCGCCAGTGGGTGGAGGTCACCGCCGTGATGGACACCGTGAGTCACCCCCTCTACGGCGATTCTGTGGGTCCGCTGCTGAAGCTGGTCTCCGTCACTCCCTGCGAGAAGCCCGCGGAGGAAGTCGTTACCTTCTGAGCAAGGCCAAAAAAGCGCAGGAAAAGCAGAAAAGGGACTTCACAGCGCAGGAAAACGGTGCTATAATAACTTACCAAAAAGTGAGTTTATCCGGGCGTTGAGACCCATGGGAGTGGAGAGAAGATTATGCTGTTGACTGAAGTGCGTGAGATCCTTGACGCAGAGGTGCTCTGCGGTGTGGATCGGCTGAATATGGAGGTGCTGTCCGCCTGCGGCAGCGATTTTATGAGCGATGTGCTGGCCTTTGTGAAGAACCAGGCGCTGCTGCTCACCGGCCTTGTGAACCCTCAGGTGGTGCGCACGGCGGAGATGATGGACATGAAGTGCATTGTGTTCGTCCGGGGAAAGCGGCCCACCGATGAGATGCTCACCCTGGCCGATGAGTACGGCATGGTGGTCCTGGCCACCAAGAAGCCCATGTACCTCTCCTGCGGCGAGCTCTATCTCCACGGCCTGCGTGGGCCCGGAGCCTGAAATAAATAGTATAAAACCCGCCTGCGGCGCTGCCGCAGGCGGGTCGCTTTTACTTGGGCTCCTCGTTGCTGGGGGGACGGCGCTTGTGTTCCACGGGAGCCCATTCGGGCAGGGGAAGGCGCTGCATGGCGCCGAACACATAGTCCTTCAGATTGGGGTAGTCCTCCCGGAGACGGTAGATGAGCTCCTTGACCTCCTGCCGGCGGGTGTTGCCGTCGGCGGGGCAGGGATTGTGGACGATGGGCAGCTCATGGCGGAGGGCGGCGTTGCGCACCATGCCCTCGCCGCAGTAGAGCAGGGGACGGATCTGGGTGATGCCGGTGCGGTCCAGATAGGTCACCGGCTGGAAGCAGGACAGCCGTCCCTCGTAGAACAGGGAGAGGAAAAAGGTCTCCACCGCGTCATCCAGATGGTGGCCCAGGGCGATCTTGTTGAGCCCCAGCTCCGCCATGGCGTTGTGGAGGGCGCCCCGGCGCATTTTGGCGCACATGGAGCAGGGGTTCTTCTCCTTGCGGTGGTTGAAGATGATGTCGAAGATCTCGGTGTTGACGATGTGGTAGGGGACATTCAGTTCCTCGCACAGCTTTGCCACAGGGCCGAAGTCTATCTCGGGCACACCGGGGTGGATGGTGAGGGCGTGGACCTCAAAAGGGATGGGGTAGAACTCCCGGAGCCTGGCCATGGCGCACAGCAGCACCAGGGAATCCTTTCCTCCGGATACGCCCACGGCGATGCGGTCCCCGGGGGCGATCATTTCGTAATCCTCCACACAGCGGCGGACATGGGACAAAATAGCCTGCATAACGACCCTCCAAAATGAAAATCAAAATGAGATATCAAGAGATAAAGCGAGAAAATAACAGATAAAACGAGTATATGAAATTTAATGCAAAAAAATCGGAAAATTCGGTTGACACCGGCAATTCACCGTATTATAATACAACCTGCGCGTTCCTGTAAAGCGCATATTTTCCTGGTTTTTAAACAAAAATCATATAAATGGAGGAACACCGATTATGTCTACCTTTATGGCAAACAAGGGTAACATCGAGCGCAAGTGGTATGTTCTCGATGCTGCCGGCAAGCCTCTGGGCAAGACTGCTGCCGCCGCTGCCGTTCTGCTGCGCGGCAAGCACAAGCCCGAGTACACCCCCCACGCCGACTGCGGTGATTATGTCATCATCATCAACGCTGAGAAGGCTGTCCTGACCGGTAAGAAGGCTGAGCAGAAGTACTACCGTACTCACTCCGGCTGGATCGGCGGTCTGAAGGAGACCAAGTACCGCATCCTGATGCAGGAGAAGCCCGAGCTGGCCATGCGTGTTGCTGTCCGCGGCATGATGCCCCGCAACATCGTCACTAAGGACTCTCTGTCCCGCCTGAAGATCTATCGTGGCGCCGAGCACAACCATGCTGCTCAGAAGCCCGAGTTCTGGACTGCTGAGTAAGGAGGTAACTGAACATGTATAAGAGCAAGAAGCCCTATCATTACGGCACCGGCCGCCGCAAGTCCTCCGTGGCTCGCGTTCACCTGTTCCCCAACGGCACCGGCTCCATCACCATCAACGGCCGCGATGTCGAGGAGTATTTCGGCCTGGAGACCCTGAAGATGGTCGTCCGTCAGCCCCTGAACACCACCGGTGTTGCCGGTAAGGTCGATGTTGTCGCCACCGTCACCGGCGGCGGTGTCACCGGTCAGGCCGGCGCTCTGCGTCACGGCATTGCCCGCGCTCTGCTGCAGATGGACGCCGAGTACCGTCCCGCTCTGAAGGCCGCCGGTTTCCTGACCCGCGATCCTCGTATGAAGGAGCGTAAGAAGTACGGCCTGAAGGCCGCCCGTCGCGCCCCCCAGTTCTCCAAGCGCTGATTCGTTATACTGTTTATCGAGAACGCCGCCCAGATGGGCGGCGTTCTTTTTGCTTTGGCCTGTGCGGTCTTCAGACCGTACTTCGCTTTTCAATCTGCCATCGGGCCCCCGCCGGAGCCC
>JAQXJQ010000169.1 GCA_029009035.1 Oscillospiraceae bacterium
TCTCCGTCCTTCGCAGTGAGAACAAACAGACCGTAGGTCAGATTGCGCAGCGCCGCCGAATCTACAGCAGGTGTTTCCCGCTTAGCGAAAATAACGCTTCAGCAGACCCTCCAGAGCCTTGCCGTGACGGGCCTCGTCGCGGGCCATCTCGTGGACGGTGTCGTGGATGGCGTCCAGGCCGTTCTTCTTGGCGCAGACGGCCAGATCGAACTTGCCGGCGGTGGCGCCATACTCGCAGTCAACGCGCCAGGCCAGGTTCTTCTCGGTGGAGGAGGTCATGTTGGGCTCGATCTCGCTGCCCAGCAGCTCGGCGAACTTGGCGGCGTGCTCGGCCTCTTCGTAAGCGGCCTTCTCCCAGTACAGGCCGATCTCGGGATAACCCTCGCGGTGAGCGATGCGGGCCATGCACAGATACATACCGACCTCGGAGCACTCGCCGGTGAAGTTGGCCTTCAGCTGCTCCAGGATATAAGCCTTGTCCTCGTCGCTGATGTCGGAGTTGTTCTTCACGGTCTTGACATAGACGCCGAACTCATGCTCGGCAGCCAGCTTCATATCACCGGCCTGCTCCTTGAACTTGGAGCCGGGGACATGGCAGATGGGGCACTCGCTGGGGGGGTTCTCGCCCTCATAAACATAACCGCAAACAGGACAGATCCACTTCTTCATGTTAGTTACCTCCTATGATTTTCATTTTTTCCCGGCAGTCATTGCATAGACCCCGGAGTTTGAATTCACAGCCTTCCAGCGTAAATCCATATTGCCTGCTGAGCCGCTGCACCTCACTCTGTCCGGGCGTTAATTCCGGCAGGTCAAGCACGCGGGAACAGCGAGAACAAACAAAGTGGGAATGGGGATCGAGGCGGGCATCAAACCGCTCCTGACCGTCAATGGCGCCCAGGCGGAAGATCAGGCCCTCCTCGCACAACTGATTCAAGTTGCGGTAGACCGTACCCAGACTGAGATCGGGGTACTGCTCCTTCAGGGTGCGGAACACCCAGTCCGCGGTGGGATGGCAGTCCGTACCCTGTATCAGCTGCAGCATCGCGTCACGCTTCTTGCTGCGCCGAATGATCGGCATGGGCTGCACCTCCTTAACAAGAATGATTGTGCATTTATATTAGCACACTTTTCAGCGGTTGTAAAGGGGAAAGAGCGAAAAAAATATTCCAATGATTTCTGCCGGGAAAGAGCTCCACACAGAGGAAGAAGACTGAAAAATTTGAGCAACAGCGGCGAAAAGAGTTGAAAACAGCCGTGGTTTGCACTATAATGTTTGCACATCAAAGAGCAGGGGGGCAGTTCCTATGAATTTTTTGGAGGAACGCATCGTAAAAGACGGCGTGATCAAGGCCGGGAATGTGCTGAAGGTGGACAGCTTTCTCAATCACCAGATGGATATTGAGCTGATCGACCGGATGGGCGCCGAGTTCAAGCGCCGCTTTGCGGGCAAGCCTGTGAACAAGATTTTGACCATTGAGGCCTCCGGCATCGGCATTGCCTGCCTGGTGGCCCGCCATTTCGGCGTGCCTGTGGTGTTTGCCAAGAAGAGCCAGAGCATCAACATTGACGGCGACGTGTATACCGCCGAGGTGGAGTCCTTTACCCACGGCAACCGCAACACGGTGCTGGTGTCCAAGAAGTACCTGAATCCCGAGGATCATATTCTGATCATCGATGATTTTCTGGCCAACGGCTGTGCCCTGCAGGGCCTCATCTCCATCATCAAGCAGGCCGGTGCGGAGGTGGAGGGCATCGGTATCGCCGTGGAGAAGGGTTTCCAGAGCGGCGGCAAGATCATCCGCAATCTGGGCTATCAGCTGGAGTCCCTGGCCATTGTGGAGGGGATGGACGCCGAGGCCGGCACCATCCAGTTCCGCCCCCAGGACGAATAAAGACCCCTCCGTCACGGATGACAGCTTTCCCTTTTTCGGGAGAGGCTTTTTTGGCGCGCCGAGTCGTCGCGCCCCACAAAAAAATAAGTCCGCTGCAGAGTGAACCGCACCCCGTCAAGAGCGCTCTGCAGCGGACTTTTTTACTTTTTGTTCCGAAACTCATCCGCACGCTCCTGAATTTCCTCCCGGAGGTCGTTCAGCTCGGCCTTCAGTTCAGCCATGATCTGCAGGCGCAGGCGGTGGATATGGGTCTTCTGGTTGCACAGCCGTTCCCGGCAGTGGGCACAGTCCAGACTTTGGTTGCTGAGCTCATAGAACCGCTCGGGATGACGGCGCAGGGTGATCTCCCAGCGCAGCAGCAGGATGATACCCATGGCCAACAGGGAGTAGTTGAAGAAGCCGGGGGCAAAGACCAGGGGCGTGAACATCATGGCGAAGTCCCAGTTGTAGATGCGGCAGGTGTTGCAGCATTTGTTCTTAAAAAACAGGACCTGGAAGGGGCAGAAAAGCAGAATACAGATCATGTCGCACACGGCGTAGGCCAGACTGATGAGGACCAGAATGTCCCGGTCGATGATATGGGTGAAATAGAGGACTCCGATCCCGCCGTTGAGGGCGAGCCACACCAGCACGACCCACACCGTCTGCCTGCGCTGATTGCGGGGTGGGACGGGAGGATATCCGGTGGGGCGGTAGTTGACGGCGAATTGCCGCTGGCAGCCCATGCTCTCCGTGGGGGAGGGGAAGAAACGCAGGACCATTTCTACGCTCAGCAGGAGCCATGCCGCGGACAGAACCACAGCGCTGAAGATGCGCAGGGGGACAGACTCCCCCCGGACTTTGCCGAGAATATAAGCGGTGGCGGCGGCCAGAAACAGAGCGCCCCGCAGCGCCATTTTCCCGTAGTGGATCTTGGATATGGTGGAGAGCTTGGCCTCCTTGTCCGGTCGAACTTGTTTGGATCGTTTCAAGAAAAATCACCAGGCTGCCAAAGATGAAGCGCCCGCGCTTCCCGGACTCCGCGTTTGGCGGAGATTTCGGAACTGGGCGGATATGGAAATAGGATACCACAGTTTTGGGGGCAAGTCCATGGATTTTCCTTTTGCGAATGGGAAAATCTCTTGTTGAAAGCGCGCCGATTGTGGTATGATAAGGGTAAGATCCAAACAGGAGGTAATTGTAATGGCTGAGATCGTTTTGACAGACAGTAATTTTGACGCTGAGGTGCTGCAGAGTGCGGGCACCGTGCTGGTGGACTTCTGGGCGCCCTGGTGCGGCCCCTGCCGTATGCTGGCTCCCGCGGTGGCCCAGATCGCCGAGGAGTACGAGGGGCGCGTGAAGGTGGGCAAGGTCAATGTGGACGACGCCCCCGCTCTGGCTGCCCGCTACGGCGTGATGAGCATTCCCACCGTGATGGTGTTCCGGGGCGGCGAAGCGGTCCACACCCTTGTGGGCCTGCGCCCCAAGGCGGAGCTGGAAGCGCTGCTGAAGTGAGTGACCGCAAAAAAATTCCCGTCCGGATGGACGGGAATTTTTTATTCCGCGGTTTCGGCCTCGGCGGGCTCCTCCACACCGAAGTATTGGGCCAGCATTCCCGCCGCGATGGAGGCCAGGGAGCCGCCGGAGGCGCCCTTCTCCGCCACGATGCACAGGGCGACCTGGGGGTCGTCATAGGGTGCGAAGCAGACGAACACGGCGTTGGCGGTGCTGCCGGCCACCTCCGCGGTGCCGGTCTTACAGCCCACCTCCACAGGCAGGGAGGCGAAGTGGCGGTTCATGGAGGCGGTCTTGGACAGATTGTACATACCCAGCTTCACCGCCTGCAGGTCGGTATCCTTGATCTCAACGGTGTTGCGCAGCACCGGCTCATAGTCCAGCACGGTTTGGCTGTAGTCGGAGGACATCACGCTGTCCAGCAGGTGGACCTCGTAGTGGTTGCCGCCGTTGACCAGGGTGGCGATGTAGTTCGCCAGCTGGAGGGGGGTGAACTGGTTGCTGCTCTGACCGATGGAGGCGTACATGGTCTCGCCGGCGTACCACTGCTGGCCGAAGGCCGCGGAGGTGGCCGGACCGGCCACATGACCTTTGTACTCGGGGACCTCAATGCCGGTGTAGTCGCCCAGGCCGAACTGTCCGGCGTAATCCACCAGGGTCTTGATGCCGGTGCGCCGGCCCACATCGTAGAAGAAGATGTTGCAGGAGTCGGTGATGGCCTGGGTCACATTTTCCCAGCCGTGGGTGCCCCGATAGCTGTTCCAGACCCAGCAGGCGGGCTGAACGTCGGGGTAGTAGAAGTAGCGCCCGGTGCACTGCACGGTGGAGGCGGGGGTGATGACCCCGGTGGACAGGGCGGCGATGGCGGTGAGGGGCTTAAAGGTGGAGCCGGGGGCGTACAGACCCATGGTGGCCCGGTTCAGCAGGGGTCTGGCGGGGTCGGAGGCCAGGTCGTTGTAGTCCTGATAGTAGGTGGCCAGGTCGAAATCCGGGAAGGAGGCGGTGGCCAGCACGCCGCCGGTCATGTCCACCATCACGGCGGCGGCGCCGGCAGGCTCGTCCAGAGAGGACACGAAGTCAGACAGCAGCTCCTCGGTCTTTTGCTGGGTGGGGAGATCCAGGGTGAGCACCACGTTGTCCCCCGGGTGGGGCTCCACAGACCAGCTCTCGCTGAGCACATTGCCCTCGCCGTCCAGCTCCGTGCGGCGCACACCGCTGGAGCCGTGGAGATAGGACTCAAAGGCCAGCTCTACGCCGCTCTTGCCCACATAGGCGTCCATGGGATAGCCCTTGTCCCGGTAATCGGGCCACTGGTCGGCGCTGATCTTGCCGATCTGCCCCAGCACATGGGGTGCGGCGTCGGTGTCGTAGCGGCGGGTGGCGGCAGCCACCACCGTGACCCCGGGCAGGGAGCGCTCCTTGATCTTGGAGATGAGGGAGATGCCCACGCCCTTGGCGAAGATATATTCATTGTAGGTGATCTCGCGCTTGCGCAGGGTCAGCTCATAGAGCACCCCCAGCATATCCCGCAGCTCTCCGGGGGAAAGCTCCTCCCACCGGGTGGGGATGAGCTTTTGGGCCAGTGCCTCCATCAGCTCCTCCGGGGTGAGAAAATCCCCGGTGGGGTCGCTGAGGATGCCCAACTGCTTGCACAGGGTGCCCAGCATGGTGGGGCTGAGGGTGGTGCTGCCCTCCCCGTCGGTGGATGAATAGCAGAAGATGTTCTCCCGGGTGTATTCCCAGGGGGCGGAGGGAGAGACGGGGAAGGTGTCCGTCCACTCCGTTTCCTCCTCCCGGCAGAGTTCCAGCAGCGTTCGGAGGGTGTCGATATCCCCGATCGTGCTCAGATCCAGCGTGATGTTGTGGCTCAGCTCATTGGTGACCAGCACCGTTCCGCTGCGGTCCAGAATACTGCCCCGGACGGTGGTGACGGTCTCGCTGCGCAGGATGGTGGAGGTGGAGCTGGCCAGATACTCCTCCCCGTGGACGATCTGGGTGCGCACCAGCACCCCTGCGTAGGCCAGCAGGATGCAGCAGAAGATGCCCAGCAGCACGCCGGTGCGCAGCTGCAGGCGGCGGCTCTGCTGTTCGGTCTGGGCGTCCTTGTTCTGAAAGCGTTCAAAGGGGTTATTCATGGTAGATCCTCCCGAAGGAAACGCAGCACAGGCGCAGCAGCCCATAGACGGGGAAGGAGAGGGCCAGCGTCCACAAAAACTCGGGGAGCGCAGCGCGGAGGAGCACCCCAAGGGCGGCGGCGCCGGAAACGAGGCGGGAGAGCACCTGCCACAGCTCCCACAGCACCATGGCGCCGAAGGCGCACAGGGCGTTGCCCGCCAGATCCCGGCGCAGGGCGTGCTCGGCCAGCAGGCCGCACACCCAGCCCAGGGCGGACAGCAGGGCGATACAGGTGAAGGAGCTGTGCCCCGCGGTGTTCATGAGCAGTCCCGCCGCGGCGCCGAAACCGGCGGCGAACCTGGGGCCTTCGAGAATGCCCGCGGAGATGGCCGCCATGGGCAGCAGAAGGGGCAGAACGGAAGCGGACTGACCCAGAACGCTGAAATTGAGCACGGTGATGAGGATCAATGCCCCGCCGTAGGCGGCGCATTTCAGAATCAGATCCCTGCGGGTCATCCGGTTACCTCCTGTCAGAATCGTATGGACGCTCCGAACGCTCAGACCAATTCGCCGAACAGCGCCCAGGTGGAGCAGTCGGTGATCTTCAGGTCCACATATCGGCCGATGAGGGACGCGTCGCCGTTAAAGTGGACCAGACGGTTGCCGGGGGTGCGGGCGTTCAGGTTGTTGCGGGGATCGTCCCCCTCGCCGTCCACCAGACAGTGCTGGACGGTGCCGATGTAGGCCTGATGCTTCTCCAGAGAGATGCGGTTCTGGGCCTCCACCAGGCGGTTGAAGTTGGCGGCCTTCTCTTCCTTGCTCATGGGGTCGGGCATCTCCGCGGCGGGAGTGCCCTTTCTGGGGGAGTAGATGAAGGTAAACAGGGCGTCGAAGCGCACCTGCTCAATGAGGGAGAGGGTGTCCTCAAACTCGGGGGTGGTCTCACCGGGGAAGCCCACGATCACATCGGAGGTGAGCACCACGTTGGGGATGCGCGCCCGGAGGGCGGCCACCTTTTCCAGATACTGCTCCCGGGTGTAGCGGCGGTTCATCTCCCTGAGCACCCGGGTATTGCCCGACTGGAAGGGCAGGTGGATAACGGGGGCCACCTTTTCGCACTTGGCCATCACATCGAAGAGCCGCTCGGTGGCGTCCTTGGGGTGGCTGGTCATGAAGCGGAGCAGGAAGTCGCCGGGGATGTCGTTGGCCATCTCCAGCAGGGTGGGGAAGTCGATGTCGCAGCCCAGATCCTTGCCGTAGGAGTTCACATTCTGGCCCAACAGGGTGATGTCCTTGTAGCCCTGCTCCGCCAGCTCCCGGATCTCCCTGAGGATGATCTCCGGCTCACGGCTGCGCTCCCGACCCCGGACATGGGGGACGATGCAGTAGGAGCAGAAGTTGTTGCAACCGTACATGATGGACACCCATGCCTTGATGGCGCCGGAGCGGCGCACGGGCAGGCCCTCGGCAATGGCGCCGTCGGAGTTCTCGGTCTCAAAGACCCGGCCACGGCGCAGATAGATGCGGCGAAGGAACTCGGGGAACCGCCAGAGGGCGTGGGGGCCGAAGACCAGATCCACATGCTGGTAGGACTGGCGGATGCGCTGGGCCACATGGGGCTCCTGAGCCATGCAGCCGCAGATGCAGATGATCTGGCTGGGGTTTTTGCGCTTCCCGTGGACCAGTGCGCCGATGTTGCCGAAGACCCGCTGCTCCGCGTGCTCCCGGATGGCGCAGGTGTTGATGACGATGACGTCGGCGCCCTTTTCGCTGTCGGTGATCTCATAGCCCATCTCCACCAGCATACCGCGGATCAGCTCGGAGTCCGCCTCATTCTGCTGGCAGCCGTAGGTGTCCACCCAGGCCAGAGGCACCCGGGGGAGGCGCTCATTCATGGCGCGCACATCGGCGCAGAATTCCTTCTGCTTCCGGATATCCTCTTCGGGGATGACAGGGGTTTTTCTCTCCAAGGGAAGTCCCTCCATATACATAAAATCTCAGTCTGCAGTATATCACGAAAACGGGGAGAAAACAAGGGAGTCCAATACTTGGAGCGAACAAATGACGGTACCGGCGCCGGATGGCTTCGTGTTCCCGGAAAAGAAGCATCTGAAAAGGCTCCCCTTGCGGCAAGGGGAGCTGTCAGCGAAGCTGACTGAGGGGATTGAAGGCAACGGGAGTCGCTGCACTTCCGGTCAACCCCTCCGTCCTTGCTGCGCTCGGCCACCTCCCCTTACACAGGGGAGGCTCCCGCTGCGGCGGGATGGCTCATGGGCATAGTCTTTTGCATAGGTTCAAAGGCTCCCTCTGACGAGGAGCTGTCAGCGAAGCTGACTGAGTTATGCCCTCTCCGTCAAAAATCAAAGATTTTTGCCACCTCTCCCAAAGGGAGAGGCAAGGCGGCTTCGCCCCACGAAAAACAAGCCCGCTGCAGAGTGAAAGGCTCTGCAGCGGGCCGGTTGGCGTCATGATGCCCAGATCTCAAAGAGGTAGCCGGACTGATAGCTTGTTAGGGGGGCCCAGTATACGCCGTCCCAGACGGTGGGAACATCGGTGACCATGAACTCCCGGCCGTACACATCCACCACCACCGCGGCGATGCAGTACGCCTTCTCCCGGTCCAGGACGATGCCGTCTTTGTACAGCACATTGGTCTGCTCCGTGACCTCCTCATGGTTATTCATGATGGTGCGGGTGGTGGGGGTGAACCATGCCACCGGCTTCCGGTCGGCAAACAGGCCGATGCGGAGGGAGGAGATCCCCACCTCGTTGTCTGTCAGATCCGCTTTGGCGTACAGATCCTCCGTCAGCGTATTGGTCTTGTCGTCGATGGCGAAGAAGAGGGGCCAGCAGTCCAGCCAGAGCTGGGGCAGGCTTTCGGAGTAGAGCCCGGTGTAGGTGTCCAGCAGCTGGGTCTGGCGCACGCCGTCGTGCTCAAAGACGATGTAGAGCACGGTGCTGTCGGTGAGGGGGAGCGTGAAGCGCCCGGAGAAGGTCTCCCGGTCCGGCTGGTAGGGGCCGAAGGCCGCGTGCTCCCCATCATTCACCGCGTCGATCCACGCCACCATGCCCTCCTCAAAGGTCTTGGGCACCGCCCGGAAGGAGAAGGTGACCCTGTTTTCTCCGGGGTCGACGGACTCCACTTCGGTGCTGTAATCGGCGGTGAGGTTGTTTTGACTTTTCAGAATTTCCTCCACCCGGGAGGTGATGGAGCCGATGCTTGTGTTTACATTATGTTGAATATTGCTGATAGAATACTGCAAGTTGTTGTATTGCGTGTTCATCCGGTCCAGACGGGAGAACAGGCTGACCAATACGCCGATGAGGATCAGCGCGACCCCCACGAGGGCAAGCCTGCTCCGAAGGCGGGGCTTGGGGGGAGCGGGCTCGGGGCGGGCGGCGAGATAGCCGTCCACGATCTCCTTCACCATCTGAAGCTGTGCCTCGGTGAGCTCACCGCTCTGCCCCTGGGAGGGGGCGTCCTCCTCCACCCCCAGAAGCCACCCCACGGACACCGAGAAAATGCGGCTGAGGGTGATGAGTTTCTCCACCTCCGGGAGGGCGGCGTCCGACTCCCACTTATAGATGGCCTGCCGGGACACGCCCAGCTGCTCCCCCAGCCCCTCCTGGGAGAGACCAAGCTCCTTTCGTTTTTGCGCGATGCGCTGTCCAATGGTCATGGGATCATCTCCTTTGGCCTCACCATAGCATGAAAAACGCGGGAAATACCACCAACTGAGGGATGGAATTCTGTCAACCGCAGCTTTACATCCCTCTGTGGGCGGGGAAATTCTTGCAAAACCGGGGGGGAATGCATATAATAACTCTATCACATGATGGAGCGGGGGTCAATGGGACGCCCGCCGGGAAAGGAACAAGCACATGATCCGCACGGTTTTGTTTGATCTGGACGGCACCCTGCTGCCCATGGATCAGGATGAATTCACCACCGGATACTTCAAATATCTGGTGAAGAAAATGGCCCCCCACGGCTACGAGCCCAAGGCGCTCATCGACGGCATCTGGGCGGGCACCGCCGCCATGGTGAAGAACGACGGCAGGTGCACCAACGAGGAGGCCTTCTGGGCGGATTTCCGCGCCCGGTTCGGAGAAAAGGCGGAGAAGGACAAGCCGCTGTTTGAGGAGTTCTACGCCGTGGAGTTTCAGCGGGCCAAAGACCTGTGCGGCTACAACGAAAAGGCGGCGCAGGTGGTGCGGGCGCTGAAGCGAAAGGGCTTCCGGGTGGGACTGGCCACCAACCCCATTTTCCCCGCCGTGGCCACCCAAAGCCGCATCCGCTGGGTGGGGCTGGAGCCGGAGGACTTCGAGTTCTACACCACCTACGAGAACAGCCGCCACTGCAAGCCCAACCCCGCCTACTATGAGGATGTGCTGCGGGAGCATGACATCGACCCCGCCACCTGCCTGATGGTGGGCAATGACGCCCAGGAGGACACCGCAGCGCTCAAGGCCGGGGTCCGGGTGTTTCTCATCACCGACTGCCTCATCAACCGGGACGGCCGGGACATCGACCCCTATCCCCACGGGGGCTTTGACGATCTCATGGAGTATATCCGGCGGGAGAACCGCTGAACACAATGCCAAAAGCGCCCGGCGGAGTATTCCGCCGGGCGCTTTGGCTGGTAAGAGGGGGAGAGGATTGTTATGATCAGATGTCCATATCCAGCAGGTAGGAGGACAGGCCCTTGCCGTGCATATCCACGGACAGGGAGCGGGTGACGCCGCCGCCCAGAGCGGCGTACATCACGAAGTTCAGAGCGCAGATGTTGTCCAGCTCATAGCGGACGACCTCGCCCTTGACGATGCCCTTGAAGTGCTCCTTCACCTTCTCGGGGGTGACCTTCTCCTTGAGCATGGCGTAATCCTTGGGATCATAGGCGATCAGGGAGACATTGGAGATGTTGCCCTTATCACCGGTACGAGAGTGAGCGATTTCCCAGAGTTTCATAATTCACACAGCTCCTTTCTCAAACCTCGAAGATCTGAACTTCGGGCTTCACATCGTAGCGGCTGACCAGGATGGAGGCCACGGAAACGATGTCGCGGGTGCGCTTCACAGCGCCGCAGCCGCCGGCGGGGCCGTTGGTGTACAGGGCCTCCACCTCGTTGGCGACCAGATCGGCCACGGCCTTGGTCTTGGCACGGCCGGCCACACGCACGCGGACCTCGGAGGGCTCCTCGTTGTACTTGTAGTCGGGGTTCCAGTACAGGCTGTTGCAGCCGATGATGTCGAACTTCAGCTCGTCGAACTGGCCGGGAGCCACCAGCTCCAGGCGCTCCTTGACGATCTCCAGAGCCAGCTTGCCGCGGGCCACGCAGCCGGGGCCGCCGTAGCTGATCTCGCCGTCGCCGATGAAGCAGTCGCGATAGCCGATGGAGCACTTGAAGGTCTCGGTCTTGGGACGGCCGGTGGCGCCCTCGACCTTGACAACATCCTTAGCCACCTGAGTGAACTTGACCTGCTTGAAGTCGGCCACAACGTCGGGGGTCAGGTAGTTGGTGGGATCGTGGATCTCGTAGCAGATCTGCTCGGCGCAGGTGTCGGGAGTGACCATGCCGCCGGCCTCGGGGACCTTGGTGACGAAGAAGGAGCCGTCCTCGGCGACCTCGATGATGGGGAAGCCCAGGTGGCCGACACCGGGAACGTCCTTCTTGCCGGGCTCGGCGTAGTAGCCGCCGGTGACCTGGCCGCCGCACTCCAGCAGGTGGCCGATCATGGTGCCCTTGCCCAGCTTATCCCAGTCGTCCAGAGCCCAGCCGAACTCGTGGATGATGGGAGCCATGAAGATGGCGGGGTCGGAAACGCGGCCGGTGATGACCACGTCAGCGCCGTCGGCCAGAGCCTTCAGGATGCCCTCCACGCCCATGTAGGCGTTGGCGGAGACGATCTCGCCGGGCAGCTTGGACAGAGGCTCGCCGGTCTCCCACACCTGGGTGTCCATGTACTTGTCGATGACGGGCAGCAGGTCGTCGCCGGTGACGCAGGCGATCTTCATGCCGGTCAGACCGTGCTTGCGGGCGATCTCAACGCACTTCTGAGCGCCGGCGATGGGGTTGGCGGAGCCCATGTTGGTGATCAGCTTGACCTTGTGCTCCCAGCACAGGGGCAGGGCCTTCTCCATGCGGTGCTCCAGCAGGCCGTTGTAGCCCTTGGTGGGGTCCTTCAGCTTGGCCTGCTGACCGATGGCGATGGTGCGCTCGGCCAGGCACTCGAAGCTGATATAGTCCAGATTGCCCTTCTCGATGAGCTCCAGAGAGGGCTCCAGGCGGTCGCCGGCATAGCCCGCGCCGCTGCCGATACGGATGGTCTTCATGGCAAAACTTCCTTTCTAAACAGTCCGTTCGATGATTCTCAAATGGTAATGCCGCGGGTGACGACCGCCACCACCAGCATGATGATGGTAATCAGCCAGGCCAGGGGGATGGTCTTCTTCTGATGCTCACCCAGGTCAACACCGGCAAGGCCGATGAGCAGGAAGGTGGAGGCGGTCAGCGGGGAGACGGGGAAGCCGGTGGTCATCTGGCCCAGGATGGCGGCCTGACCCACGTTCACGCCGGCCACGCCGAAGCCCTCGGCGGTCTGAGCCAGCACGGGCAGCACGCCGTAGTAGAAGGAGTCGGGGTCAAACAGCAGGGAGGCGGGCATGGAGATGACGCCGGTGATAATGGGGAAGAAACGGCCCATGGAGGCGGGGATCAGGTTGGTCAGGGCGGTGGCCATCTCGGTGATCATGCCGGTGCCCGTCATGATGCCGGTAAAGCAGCCGGCGGCGAAGAGCACGGAGCCCATCATCAGGCACTCTTTGGCGTGGGCATCCACCCGGGCCTTGGAGTCCTTCACGTTGGGGTAGTTGATGAGGGTGGCCAGCACATAAAACACCATGAAGACCACGGCGGGAGCGAAGCCGGAGAACAGCAGGCACACGATGGCCAG
>JAQXJQ010000170.1 GCA_029009035.1 Oscillospiraceae bacterium
TCCGGCAGAAGGAATTTTTCCGCTCCGGCGTGACCCTGGACCCCAAGTACCGGGTAGAGGCGCTGAAGCGGCTCCACGCAGCCATCCGGGCCAACGAGGAATTGCTCACCGACGCGCTGAAGCGTGATCTGGGCAAGAGCGGCTTTGAGAGCTATATGTGTGAGATCGGCATGACCCTGGAGGAGCTGTCCTACATGATCCGCCACACCCCCGCCTTCGCCCGGGAGAAGCGGGTGCGCACCCCTCTGGCCCAGCTCGCCTCCCGCAGCTACCGCAAAAGCTCCCCCTACGGGCAGGTGCTCATCATGAGCCCCTGGAACTATCCCCTGCTGCTCACCCTGTCACCCCTGGCCGACGCCATCGCCGCGGGCAACACGGCGGTGGTCAAGCCCAGCGCCTATTCCCCCCACACCAGCGCCGCCATGGCAAAGGTCATCGCAGCCTGCTTCCCCCCGGAGTATGTGGCGGTGGTCAACGGCGGGCGGCAGGAGAACGCCTGCCTGCTGGACGAGGCATTTGACTACATCTTCTTCACCGGCAGCCAGGCCGTGGGCCGGGAGGTGCTGCGTCACGCCGCCCAGCGGCTCACCCCCGTCACTCTGGAACTGGGCGGCAAAAGCCCCTGTATCGTGGACAGGACCGCCGATCTGAAGCTGGCGGCCAAACGCATCGTCTTCGGCAAGTTCCTCAACTGCGGCCAGACCTGCGTCGCCCCCGACTACATCTACTGCGACGCCGCCGTCAAGGACGCTCTGTTGGCGGAGCTGAAGCGTCAGGTGGAAACGCAGTTCGGCGCCTGCCCCCTGGACAACGGGAACTACGGCAAGATCATCAACGAGAAGCATTTTGCCCGCATCTGCGGCCTCATCGACCCGGCCAAGGTGGCGCTGGGCGGAGAGCGCGATCCCGCTTCCCTGCGCATCGCCCCCACCATCCTGGACTATGTCGATTGGAACGACCCCGTCATGGGGGAGGAGATCTTCGGGCCGGTGCTGCCCATACTCACCTACACCGATCTGGAGGAGGCCATCTGCAAGGTCAATTCCATGCCCCACCCCCTGGCCCTCTACTTCTTCTCTCAGGACAAGGCCGCCATCCGGGCCGTCACCTCCCGCTGCCTGTTCGGCGGCGGATGCGTCAACGACACCATCATCCATCTGGCTACCACCGCCATGCCCTTCGGCGGCGTGGGCGAGAGCGGCATGGGCGGCTACCACGGCAAGGCGGGCTTTGAAACCTTCTCCCACACCAAAAGCATCGTGGACAAGAAGACCTGGCTGGATCTGCCCATGCGCTACCAGCCCTACAAAAAATTTAACGAAAAGCTCATCCGCTTTTTCCTGCGGTGAGGATAACAAAAAGTGGTCCGTTGATGCGGCAGACGGAGGGAGAGAACAGGCTCCACCACTTACCGTAAATCTCTCCCTCAGTCAGCCTTGCGGCTGACAGCTCCCTCGTCAGAGGGAGCCTTTGGCGCCCTGCACACCGTAGGGCATGGGCTCTTCCCTTGCCGCGAAGAGTCACCCGTCGGAGACAAACTGAAAGGGCTGCCGCAGAACTTTTATTCTGTAGCAGCCCTTTCAGTTTATTGATAATCAAATCCGCTGGGGACATTGAGAGGCTGATCCAGCATCTTCGGATGGGCGAAAATGTGCTTGATGAGCTTCAGGCTGCGGGCAAAGTAGAAGCCGTCGGCAATGCGCTCGTCCAATGTGGCGCCCACGTCGATCACATCCCGGATCTCCCGGTGGCCGTCGGGCATGGTGACCTCGTCCTTGTGGAGGGTGCCGATGGTGATCATGATGCTGTTGGTGCCGTAGTTGTTCAGATGGTGGTCCACCGCGGGGCACTTGATGCTGCCCAGATTGCTGCACAGGATGGTGGTGTAGTTGGGGTCGCCCTCCACGGGTCTTTTCCATTGTCTCATTCCCTCTTTTCGGGTTTTCTCAGCAGACATTATCATATATTTTCACCCTGGTGGGAAGCATTTTCCTCTGCGTCCCCCCTTGTGGTCCCCCTTCCAAAGGGGTATAATGCTCTTACCGGCCGTGCCGGAATCAATTGAAATTGGAGAATGCTGTTTGAAACGAAACAACACCTTGGAGCTTGCGGCATGACCGGGAGGTCTGCCGCACAGTCTTCACCCCAGGCCTCCCTGTACCGTCTCAACGATCATCAAGGAGGAAAAAACATGAACAAAA
>JAQXJQ010000171.1 GCA_029009035.1 Oscillospiraceae bacterium
AGGAGCAGTGGTCGGTGGACACCGTCTGGATGTCCCCGCGGCGCAGGGCCTTCCAAAGATACTCCTGCTCCGCCTTCTCCCGCAGGGGCGGGGCGCAGACATAGCGGGCGGCGGAGGAGTAGTCCTCGTTGAAATAGACGCTCTCGTCCAGCAGCAGATACTGGGGACAGGTCTCCACATACACGATCTGTCCCCGTCTGCGGGCGTGCTCCACTTCCTTCAAAGCCTCGTGGTTGGTGAGGTGGACGATGACCACCGGGCAGTCCGCCGCCTGGGCGATCCGCAGCAGCCGGCTGACAGCCTCCGCCTCCAGGTAGGGAGGGCGGGTGACAGGGTGGGAGCCGGGGGCCAGCCTGCCGCTGTTTTTCCGTTCGGCGATCATGCCGTCGATGACGCCGGCGTTTTCACAGTGGACGCCGCAGATGCCCCCCAGCCGCCGCAGCTCCTTCAGCGCCCAGTACATATCCCGGTCGCCGATCATCATGGCGGGATAGGTCATATACATTTTGAAAGAGGAGACACCCTGGGCGAACATGTCCGGCAGCTCTGCGCGGATGCCCTCGTTCCAGTCGTCGATGGTCATGTGGAAGCCGTAGTCGCAGAAGGTCCGGCCGTCGGCCTTTTGGTGCCACAGCTCCAAGCCGTGGTGAAGGGTCTCCCCCTTGTTGGGACAGGCAAAATCGAGGACGGTGGTCGTGCCGCCCCGCAGGGCCGCCCGGCTGCCGGTATAGAAATCGTCGGCGGTGGTGGTGCCGGCCACATCCAGGTCAAAGTGGGTGTGGGCGTCGATGAAGCCGGGGAACAGCAGGCAGCCGGACACGTCCGTCACCGTGTCGGCGGCGTCGGTAAGGCCGCGGCCCACCCGGAGGATCTTTTCTCCATCCACCAGCACGTCAGCCCGTTTTACACCGGAACCGGAGACCACAGAGCCGCCCCTGAGCAGAGTTTTCATGAACACCAACTCCTCTTTGTCATATCAAGGCCAGTATAACACCGAATCTTCCGGATTACCAGAGGCGGAGATGAAAAATCAGCACCATGAAAAAGCATACAAAAATGAGAGGGCTTTTTCTCAATGTTCGCAGAAATTAGACCTGCTTATTTTGTGGGAGTGTGCTATACTGTATTACAGAAGAGCCATCCGCTCTGCAATCACAAAAGGAGGTAAACGAATGAAGAAGAAAGTTCTGTCATTGTTCCTGGTCCTGGCCATGATGTTCTCCCTGGGCATCACCGCCGGCGCTGAGGAGCCTGCCCAGGACCTGAGCGATTCCATCATCATCCTGCATACCAACGATGTGCACGGTGCCATTGATGGCTACGCAAAGGCGGCAGCTTTGAAGAAGACCTATGAGGATATGGGCGCTTACGTTCTGCTGATGGACGCCGGCGACTTTATCCAGGGCGATCCCACCGTCAGCACCAGCGAGGGTGCCACCGCGGTGGAGCTGATGAACATGGCCGGTTACGACGTGGCGGCACCCGGCAACCATGAGTTCGATTACGGCTATGCCAACCTGAAGGACTTGGCCGGCAAGGCGGACTTCCCCATCGTGGCGGCCAATGTGCTCTACGGCGGCAAGACGGCGTTTACCGACAACGTGACCTTCACCGCTCCTGACGGCACCAAGATCGGTGTGTTCGGCCTGGACACTCCTGAGACGGCCACCAAGGCCCATCCCGCCAAGATCAAGGGCATTACCTTCCTGGCTGACGACAATCTGGCAGCCTGCGCCCAGGGTCAGGTGGACGAGCTGGAGGCCGAGGGCTGCGACATCATCGTCTGCCTGGGGCATCTGGGCATCGACGACGAGTCCACCGGCAACCGCTCCATTGACCTTCTGGAGGAAGTGGACGGCATCGACCTGTTCATCGACGGCCACTCCCACTCTGCCCTGAGCACCATTTTGGAAGCTGTGGACGAGGACGGCCTGGTGAACGGCACCCTTCTGACCTCCACCGGCACCAAGATGGAAAACATCGGCGTGGTGGTCATCTCCGACGGTGTCATGCAGGCCATCAATATTCCCTCCTCCGACATCGTGGTGAAGCCTGACAAGGCCGTGGCTGACCGGGCTGCCGCCATCCAGAAGGAGATCGAAGACGAGTACGGTGCCGCCTTCGCCAAGACCGAGGTGGAGCTCAACGGCGTGAAGGCCGAGGTCCGCACCGGCGAGACTAACCTGGGCAACCTCATCACCGACGCCCTGGTCTGGGGCGCCGCGGAGGCTGGCACCAAGGTTGACGCTGCCCTCACCAACGGCGGCGGTATCCGCGCCTCCATCGCCAAGGGCAGCATCACCAAGAAGGACGTCAACACC
>JAQXJQ010000172.1 GCA_029009035.1 Oscillospiraceae bacterium
GGTGAACACCACGATCTCATCGCCGGTGGTGGCCTTGAACTTGACCTCGGCGCCGGTGGAGCGGCCGATCCAGTTCTTCTGCTGGGTCTTGACCCGCTCGATATAGTCCACCTCGTCCAGGTCGTCAATGAGGCGCTGGGCATACTCGGTGATCTTCAGCATCCACTGGGACTTCTCCTTGCGGATGACGGGAGCGCCGCAGCGCTCGCACACGCCGTCCACCACCTCCTCGTTGGCCAGCACGCACTTGCAGGAGGTGCACCAGTTCACGGGCATGGTGGACTTGTAGGCCAGGCCCTTCTTCCACAGCTGGAGGAAGATCCACTGGGTCCACTTGTAGTACTTGGGATCGGTGGTGTCGATGACCCGGTCCCAGTCAAAGCCAAAGCCCAGCATCTTCAGCTGGCTGGTGAAGTTGGCGATATTCTGCTTGGTGACGATGGCGGGATGAATGTGGTTCTTGATGGCGTAGTTCTCGGTGGGCAGTCCGAAGGCGTCAAAGCCCATGGGGAACAGCACATTGTAGCCGTCCATACGCTTTTTGCGGGTGACGATGTCCATGGCGGTGTAGGGACGGGGATGGCCCACATGCAGGCCCTGTCCGGAGGGATAGGGGAACTCCACCAGCGCGTAGAACTTGGGCTTATCGCTCTCGTTCTTCGCGGTGTAGACGCCGGCTTCCTCCCACTTCTTCTGCCACTTGGGCTCGATCACGGGAAAATCATACTTCAACGAAAACACTTCCATTTCAACAGGCTCTCGCCCTGTAAATTGTAAATTGCAATGATTGATATTAGCACATTTTCCCGCTGTTTTCAAGACTTTCACGCAAAAAGCGGCGGCGAAAAAGCGGCAGCCGAACGCCGCCGCTTGAGACTGTCGAAAAAGCTGGATTTACATGCGCGAAGTGCAGGAGCCTCGCAGAGTTCCGTCATCCGCAGATGACGGAATAAAGTGGAATCCGTTTTTTCTGAGGACATGTGCCTCAGAAAAAACACTTCTCAGTTCGCAAGCGTGCGAGCGCAGCGAGTGCGCAGAAGCGAACTGCATCCCCTCGAAGAAATGCTTGCATTTCTGAGAAGCGTGTCGAAGTGCTTCGACACGCTGAAAGCGGCAGCCGAACGCCGCCGCTTTTGCTGTTCTATGCGTTTGCTCGCCCAATTAAGTACGGTCTCCGCCGCCGACGGTGGTTTTGGTGGCCTCCTTGGCGTGATTTGCCACCGCGGCTTTGTTCTTCTTGCTGCGGATCAGCCCCACAGGGCCGTTGACACATCCGCCCTGACAGGCCATGCCCTCCATGAAGTTCTCGCTGAGCACGCCCTTGGTCATTTTCAGCAGGGCCAGTCTGCACTCATCAATGCCGCTGCAGGCAAGGCAGTTTGCCTCCACCTCACTGCCCCGCTCCTTCAGCGCCTGCTTCACGGCGGCAGCCACACCGCCGCCGGCGGCAAAGCCCCGTCCGAACCCGCTGGCCTGATCCAGGGGAGTCTCCTCCTGTTCGGTCAGCTCGATGCCCCTGGCGGCGATCATGGCGTACAGCTCCTCGAAGGTCAGCACCAGATCCACCGCGCCCTGGGTCTTGCCCTGCTGGAACTCCAGCTTCTTGGCCACGCAGGGGCCGATAAAGATCACCCTGGCGTCGGGATCCTGCTCCTTGATGCGCCGCGCGGCCATGACCATAGGAGAGGGGGTGTGGGAGACCAGAGGCGCCGCCTCCGGCATATGCTGCTCCACAAAGCGCACAAAGGCGGGGCAGCAGGAGGAGGTCATCTTCCCCTTCTCTTCAAATTCGGCGGCCTCGGCTTCGGCGGTCAGGTCCGCGCCCATGGCCGCCTCCGCCACATCGTGGAAGCCCAGCTTCTTCAGGGCGGTGACCAGCTGACCGGGCGTGCCCTCAAACTGCCCCACAAAGGAGGGCGCCAGCACGCAGTACACATGGTAGCCCCACTTCCGAGAGCCCTGAAGCAGGCGCACGCCATCGGTGATGTAGGACTTATCCATGATGGCGCCGAAGGGGCACTGCACCACGCACTCGCCGCAGGCGATGCACTTGGCGGGATCAATGGCGGCCTTGCGGTCCTCGCCCATGGAGATGGCCTTCACAGGGCAGTTCTTCTCGCAGGGGCGCATATTCTTCACGATGGCGCCGTAGGGGCAGGCGCTGATGCAGTTGCCGCAGAGCACGCACTTGGAATGGTCGATCACCGAGCGGTGATCCACAATGGAGATGGCGCCCTTGGGGCACACCTCCACGCAGCGGTGGGCAAGGCAGCCCCGGCAGGAGGGGCCCACGCTGATCTCGGTCACGGGGCACTCATCGCAGGCGATGGGCAGCACCTCCACCATGGCGGGGTTGGCCCGGTCGCCGCCCATAGCCATCTTCACACGGCTGGACACGATGGCCCGCTCTTTGTAAATGCAGCAGCGCATCTGGGCCTCGGGACCCGGAATAATACTTTCGGGAATATTCAAAATATCGCCGGTGTCCAGCCGTTCGTTCCAGGCCAGACGGGCAACCTCAGTCAACACATTGTCTTTCAACGACTGAACACGGGTCTCATAGTAACGCATGGCAGCGATCCCTCTCTTTGCTTCGCTTGTTATTTATTTATCAAGCGATTGTTAATTTTTTATCTAACACACAGAGGTTATTATACTCGCTGCCTGTCCGTTCGTCAATCACCCTTTTCCCCTTTTTTCGGAGCACACAGGGATTTCTTTTCGCATAAATTGGAGCGAGACCCAAAAACAGGAGGCGTCGCCATGTCACAGATCCAGTACTTTCTGGGCGCCAACTCGCCCACAGGCTTTTACTCCCTTTATGACGAGATCTCCGATCCCCATCGGATCGGTCGGCTGTACATTCTCAAGGGCGGTCCGGGATGCGGAAAATCCTCGCTGATGCGCCGCCTGGCCCGTCACGGAGAGGCGGCGGGCCGGAGGGTCCACCGCATCCTCTGCTCCGGCGACCCGGACTCCCTGGACGGAGTGATCTTCCCGGACCTGGGCACCGCCGTGGTGGACGGCACCGCCCCCCACGTGGGGGAGGCCAACTGCCCCGGAGCCGTGGAGACCTATCTGGATCTCAGCCGGTTTTACGATCATGCCGCCCTGCAGGAGGAAAAGGACCGGCTGCTGGAGCTCTCCGCCGCCTACAAGGACTGTTACCGCCAGGCCTACCGCTGCATCGGCGCGGCGGGAGAGCTGCGGCGCAACCTCCGGGAATGGGCGGACAGCGCCGAGCTTCGCGGGAAACTTCAAAAGCGGGCCGCAGGGGTGATCGCCCGGGAACTGAAGCGCTCCCCCAAGCACCCCGGCCACACCCAGCGCCGTTTCCTCTCCGCCCTGACCCACCGGGGTATGCTCACCCTCTGGGACACCGTATCCGCCCAGGCAGAGCGGGTCTACGAGCTGAGCGACAGCTTCGGCACGGCCCATCATCTGCTCTCCCCCATTCTGGCCGCCGCAGAAGCCGCAGGTTATGAGGCTGTGGCCTGTCCTGACCCCATGTGCCCGGACCGGCTGGCCCACCTTATCCTGCCGGAACTGTCCCTGGCCTTCGTGACCTCCTCGTCCGAGCAGCCCTGGGGCAAGCGGCCCTACCGCCATCTGCGGCTGGATGCCATGGCGGAGGCCACCCTGAAACAGCTCAGCCGCCCCCGCCTGCGCTTTACCCGCAAGGTGTCCGACGCGCTGCTGGCCGACGGCGTTTCCAACCTGGCCGGCGCCAAGGAGCTTCACGACCAACTGGAGGGGCTGTACAATCCCCATGTGGATTTCACCGGGGTCTATGAGACCGCCGACGCGCTGGCCGGGGAGATCTTCTCATAGCCAGTCCTCCACCACATCCCGCAGCGCACAGGGCGTCACCCCGCCCGCCACCACCAACCGGCTCAGCTCTCCGATCCGGGAGGCAACACAGGTGATATGGGGGATCACACAGCGCTCCCCCGTCTCCGGGCAGCTCACCCCTATGCCGTAGCTATGGCCGAACCCCGTCCCCTCGTCCATGTCGTCAATGAGAATGGAATAGGCACAGTGAAACTCTCTCCCCTGTGCGTCTTTCAGTTTCTGTGTCTGCAGCTGCAGCTCACGCATCTCCTTCACCCTTTCCCTCGGAAACCGGAAAGCCCCGTCAGGTCAGAAAAGATGCCGCGCAGAATTGTTGATACACAGCGTGATGTCCTCACACCGACTTTCCGGGGACAGTATGCACGATAGGACGGCGCTTTTGCAAGCAAAAGAAATCGCAAGTTTCGACAAGGTTCCCCATGTGCTCAAAATATTGCATTTTCCTTTATTTTCCTGCACAAGAAGTTGAGAAACCGCAAAAAACGACCCGCAACAAAAACTCGCTGCGGGCCGTGAGACTGTCGAAAAATCAGGATTTACATGCACGAGGTACACAAGCCTCGCAGAGTTCCGTCATCCGCAGATGACGGAATAAAGTGAAATCCGTTTTTTCTGAGGACATGCGCCTCAGAAAAAGCACTTTTCAGCTTGTGCAGTGTGCGAATTGTCCGTTTTACGGGCAATGAGTGCGCAGAGCAAGCTGCAATCCCCCTTTCACAAAAATGCTTGCATTTTTGTGAATTAAGACATGGAGGTTATCTATTTGACAGAAGTAATCAGCGTCCGCTTCCGCGGCGGCTGTAAAGCCTATTTTTTTGATCCCCAGGGCGTGACCGTCCATGAGGGTGACGAAGTCGTCGTCGAAACCGCCCAGGGCGCCGAATTCG
>JAQXJQ010000173.1 GCA_029009035.1 Oscillospiraceae bacterium
TAGGCCGCAGCGGCTATGCCGCGAGGAAAGGGCAGTGCGTCGTTAGAGGAAGGCTTTTGGCGCACCCCTTGGCTCTCCCTCTGGGAGAGCTGTCAGCGTGCGAGGAACGAGCCGCTGACTGAGAGGGCTGATTTGCACCCTCTCCGTCAAAAATCGAAGATTTTTGCCACCTCTCCCATAGGGAGAGGCAAGGCGGCTGCACCCCACAATGATTGCCGCACCAACGCAACGGCCCGCTGCGGAGACAATCCGCAGCGGGCCCGTGTCTGTTGTTCAGATGTGTTTGTCCAGCCAGGCCAGCACATCGGCGTAGACCTCGTCCCGGTTGAGCTCGTTGTGCATTTCATGCCGTCCGTCCGCATAGAGTTTGAGGGTCAGGTCCTTCGTGCCGTGGGACCGGAAGAAGCCGTACACCTTCTTTACCCCGGCGCCGCTGCTGCCCACGGGGTCCTTGTCGCCGGAGTAGAGATAGACCGGCGTGTTGGGGTCCATCTGGGACAGGGCTCTTTCGGAGGAGATATACTGCAGTCCCCCCAGCATATCCCGGTACAGGCTCACGGTGGGGATGAACTGGCACAGGGGGTCGGCCATATAGGCGTCCACCACGGCCTCGTCCCGGCTGATCCAGTCGGCGGTGGTGCGGTTGGGGGCGAACTGCTTGTTGTAGGCGCCCAGAGAGAGGCTGTGGATCAGGCGGCTCACATACTCGGGGCCCTTGATGTTGGCGATGGTATTGGCCAGCAGCTTGCCCGCCGCCACCGTGAGGGCAGGCTCCTGTCCGGTGCCGGAGAGGATGGCGCCGGACACCTCGCCGGGATAGCGGCACAGGTAGGTGCGGGTGAGGAAGGAGCCCATGGAGTGGCCAAGCAGGAAGTAGGGGATGCCGGGATACTGCGCCCCCATCCTCTGCCGCAGCAGCCGCTCATCGGCGGTAGCCAGCACCCATCCGTCGTGGGGGGCGAAATAGCCGAACTTGCTGTCCTGCATGGCGGTGCGGCCGTGGCCCAGGTGGTCGTCGCCGCACACCGCAAAGCCGTTGTCCGCGAGGAACCGGGCAAAATGGTCGTAACGGTTCACATATTCCGCGATGCCGTGGACGATCTGCACCACCGCTTTGGGGCTGCCCTGCTCCGGCAGCCACAGGGAGCAGACGATGTCATGGACGCCGTCGCTGGAGGGGAAGGTAAATTCGCTGAATTTTGCCATTTTCGTTTCCTCCGTTCCAAAAGTGTGATATACTGTCTGGGATCAGTTTACCCCATTTGGGGCTTGTTGTCAAATAAGGAGAATGCCTATGAAACGCTGTATGGGCGCACTTTGCGCCGCGCTGATTTTCCTCACCTCCCTCATCCCCGCCGCCTCCGCTCTGACGGTGGAGCAGGCGCTGGGGCTGCTGGAGGCCAACTATGTGGAGGAGCTGCCGCCCGGTGCCTATGAGGCGGAGGATCTGGAGTCGCTGATCCGTGCGCTGGGCGACCCCTATACCGAGTACATGACCCGGGAGGGGTACGCCGCCTTCCTGGACTCCGTGGAGAACACGGTGGAGCTGGTGGGCATCGGCGTGTCCATCCGGTTCACCCCCGACGGCATTTATGTGGAGAGCGTTCTGAAGGGGGGCGGCGCGCTGGATGCGGGCCTGCGTCCCGGCGATGTGATCATCGCGGTGGAGGGCGTTTCCTGCGTTCCTGCCGACCAGTCCCACCGCGCCCTCATTGCCGGTGAGGAGGGCACCTTTGTGGAGCTTACCGTGCGCAGAGACGGGGAGACCCTGAGCTTCACCGCAGAGCGCCGCAAGGTGGTCATCCCCAACACCGAGGTCTCTGTGGTGGACGGGCACATCGGCCTTGTGGACTGCGACAGCTTCGGCTCCGCCACCGGCGAGCTGTTTGCCCGGGGGGTGGAGGAGAACCGCGACGCCGTGGACAGCTGGCTGGTGGATCTCCGGGGCAATGTGGGGGGCGTCACCACCTCGGCGGTGGAGGCCGTGGGCGTGTTCGGCGGCCCGGGCATCCCCCTGTACCTGCAGGCCCGCAGCGGGATGCTGTATTATTATCAGTATGTCCTGCCCGCCGCCACCGACCACCCTGTGGTGGTCATGACCGACGGATGGACGGCCAGCGCGGCGGAGGCCTTCGCCGCCGATATCCGGGATCTGGGCCTGGGCATCACCGTGGGCCGGCGCACCTATGGCAAAGGCGTGGCCCAGACGGTGTACGATGAGAACAACTATCCCCTTTACTTTGACGGTGACGCCCTGAAGCTGACGGCCTACCGGTTCTACTCCACCGGCGGGATCACCAATGACCGCATCGGCGTCATCCCCACCCTTCTGGTGGAGGAAAACCAGACCGAGGCCGTGGCAAAGGCCCTGTGCGGCGCCTCCGGGGCGGAGGAGGGGGACCTGCTGCGCATCCGGCTGCCCGAAACCGCCGAGCTTGCCGTGGATCTTCGCACCATGGAGCCCAACGCCCTTGCCGCGCTGCTGGCCGCCCTGCCGCCTCAGGCGGAGCTGGAGGTCTGGGGCGGGGTATTTACCCCGGCGGAAGTGGCGAACTGGCTGGGCATGGCGTATTGGGACCGCTGGTGCAGCGACCTGCGGGACAGTCCCTTTGCCGACCGGATCAACGCCCTTGCCACCTACGGCATTGTGTCGGGGGACGAGGAGGGGAGATTCCGTCCCGATGACCGGCTGACCAGAGGGGAAGTGTGCGCCATGCTGTGCCAGGCCCTCAACCTGCCGCTGAAGGACGAGAACCGCTTCAGCGATGTGGCCGAAGACGACCCTTACGCCCCTTACATCAACGCGGTGGCCCGGATGGGGCTGATGAAGGGGGACGGGCAGGGACGGTTCGCCCCCGATGAGTGGGTGACCCAGGAGCAGTGCTGCGTCATCCTCTCCCGTCTGGCCCGGTATCTCAGCCTCAGGGTGGACGGGATCGCCCGGGAGATGACCGGACAGTGGCTGGAGCTGGCCGAGCGCCAGGGCTTTGCCTCCTGGGCCTGTGGGGACGCGGCGCTCATGAGCCGCCTGGGCTTTGAGTGCTTCGCCACCGACGAGCTTGAGCCCCAGACCCGGATCACCCGGGGGGAGTTTGCCGCCGGCCTGTATGAGGTGCTGGCCTGCACCGGGATCCTCCCCGTGGGCCGCGGATACTGAAAACAGAAAGACCCGCTGCGGAATGTGATGACCTTCCGCAGCGGGCATTTTTGTGTCGGTCTGTCCTGTATGGCGTCACGCCGCGCTTTTCTTTTTCAGGAAGGAGAACTTGGTCTCCGAGCAGACCACCGCCACAAAGATCAGCAGGAAGCCGAGGTACATGGTGGCGGAGGGGCTTTCGTCGGTAAACACCAAGGAGAACAGCACGCCGAAGGGTGCTTCCAGGCTGAGCAGCACCGCGGCGGAGGAGGGGTCGGTGTAGGCCTGTCCGACGTTCTGGAACAGCAGGGCCAGGGTGGTGGCGGCGATGGCCAGATAGAGGAGCACCAGCCAGGCCCGGGGGGACAGTCCTCCGACGGGGAAGCCCTTCACCGCCACAGTGCCCACCCAGCAGCACACCGCCGTGGCGGCAAACTGGATCACGGTGAGGAGGAACACGTCCCGGTCCTTGGCGAACCTGGACACCGCCACGATGTGGCAGGCGTAGAGGAACCCGCCGCACAGGGTGAGCACATCACCCCGGCCCAGGCTCAGCCCGCCGTCCCAGGACACCAGGCCCACGCCGGCTACGCACAGCACCGCCGCCAGCATGTTGAAGCGGTCGGGGCGCAGGCGTTCCACCGCCCAGTAGAGGAAGGGGACGATGACGCAGTAGACAGCGGTGAGGAAGGCGTTTTTGCCGGGGGTGGTGTCCATCAGACCGTAATTCTGCACCGTGTAGGCGGCGTAGAGGATCACGCCCATGACGGCGCCCCGCCACCAGTAGCCCCGGTCCACCCGCTTCCACCGCCGGGTGAACACGAGGGCCAGCACCACGGCGGCCACGGTGAAGCGGAAGGCCAGCAGGAACTGCAGATCCACCGAGTCCAGGGTGTCCTTCAGGATAAAGAAGGTGGACCCCCAGATCACCGTGGCGATGAGGATGAGGGGCTTGGCAAGTTTTTTCAGTGTGTTTTCATTCATGGGGATCAACTCCGGGTCGACAAACAGGTGTGGTTTGGGATATACTGAGATCAAAACGCGGAAAGGGAGGCGGCAGAATGCTTCCACAGTCCTTCTTTTTGGGTGACACGGTGGAGATTGCCCGGGACATGGTGGGCAAGTATCTCATTCGGAACATCGGCGGCGTCACGCTGGCCGGGAGGATCACGGAGACGGAGGCCTATGTGGGTCGGGTGGACAGGGCGTGTCACGCCTTCGGCGGGCGCAGGACGCCCCGCACCGAGACCCTCTTCGCCCCTCCGGGGACGGCCTACGTCTATCTCATCTACGGCCTGCACTGCTGTCTCAACTTCGTCACAGAGCGGCCGGGGGAGCCCGCCGCCGTGCTGATCCGCGGCCTGGCACCGCGGTACAACCACGATATCATAGCAGAAAACCGGTTTTCCTGCAAGGAAAATCAGCTCAATTCCTACCAGCGGAAACATTTTTTGAACGGGCCGGGGAAGGTGTGCGCCGGCTTTGCCGTTGACCGCACCCTCAACGCCCTCCCCTACGGCTCCCGGGAGCTGTATCTCTGCGCAAGCCTGGAGGAGGCGGGACTGCCGCCCCGGCCGGAGGATAAGGCGCCCCTCCATGTGAAGGCGGGCAAGCGCATCGGCATCGACTACGCCGGGGAAGCAAAGGATTTTCCGTGGCGGTTCTACCTGTGAAAGGGAGGTGAAACGGGTGTATATCTTCGACCTGGACGGCACCATTACCGACTCCAACGGCTTGTGGATGGAGGTGGACGACGAGTTTCTCGCCCGCCGGGGGCTTCTTCCCACCGGGGAGTATCAGGCCGCCGTGGGCCGCTCCACCTTTCCCGCGGCGGCGGAGTTTACCAGGGCCTATTACGGCATTGCCGACACAAGCGAGTCTATCATGGCGGAGTGGGAGGCCCTGGCGGCCCACCACTATGCCCATCTGGTGGAGCTGAAAGAGGGCGCGCCGGCCCTTCTGGAGCACTGCCGCGCCCAAGGCATCCCCGCCGCCCTTTACACCGCCTGCCGCCCCGCCCTGTGCAAGCTGGTGCTGGAGCGGTATGATCTGGAGAAATACTTCTGCCGCATCGTCTTTGCCGAGGAATTGGGGATGGAGAAGCATGACCCCCGGGCCTTTCCCCACCTGTGTGAGCTTTTGGGGGCAAGGCCGGAGGAGTGCGTCCTGTTTGACGACTGCCCGGACAACTGCGCCGCCGCCCGCTCGGCAGGACTGACCGCCGTGGGGGTGTATGACCGGTTCTACGCCCATCGGCAGGAGGAGCTGCGCTCAGTTTGCCACCGCTGTGTGCGTGAGCTGAGCGAGGTAATTCCTTTTGAAAAATGGTAATTTCTTGTCCATTTTGTAAATTTGCTGGGAAACCCCTGAAAAGATTTTGACAGAAATCCCGACCGGCGCTACAATAAATGCGAAAAAGTTACCATGATTTTGCTTGGACGGAGGGGTGTCATGGCGGAGTTTGATCTGGAGATTGCCCGGGAAATGGCGGATTCCTTTTCCGCCGCGGGCGGGGTATGCTGCCGCATCCTCTCCGGCAGGGGAGAGGTGCTGTACCGCACCGACGGGTCCATCAACGAATGTGATTATCTGCGTTCCCTTCCCGGCGAGGCGCCGGTGTGCCGTGACCTCCATTTCCGCGGCCTCTCCGAGGCCCGGCGATTCGGCGGCCGGTATATCTATTCCTGCGCCTCCGGGCTGACCTATTTTTCCGCCCCCATCCTGTGCGACGGCGCCCTGGCCGGCGGTCTGGTGGCCGGACCCGTGCTCATGGGCGATGTGGACGACTATCTGGACGACACCATCGAGAAGCGCTGTGTCCCCGCGGGGGATGTGCGCACCCTGTTCAGCTTTTTCGCCGCGCTGCCCCAGGTGGACCCGGCCAAGCTGCGCCATCTGTCCACCCAGCTTTTCGCCAACGCGGTGTATATCAGCGACAGCAGCCGGGAGCTGCTGCACAGCCGGAATTCGGAGGCCCAGCAGCGCTCCATCGGCGAGTACATCCGGCAGGTGAAGATGGGGGCGCAATCCCCCGATTACCCCATTGAGCTGGAGTCCCAGCTGTTTTTCGCCATCTCCAAGGGGGATAAGCCCACCGCCGCCCGCCTGCTCAACGACCTTTTGGGCCACATTTTCTTTTTCATGGAGGATCCTTCCGCCGTCCAGTCCCGCATCGCGGAGCTGCTGGTGCTCCTCTCCCGGGCTGCCATCCAGGGGGGCGCGCCCGCCCAGACCATTCTGGACATCACCTACCGGTATATGCAGGAGCTGCAGGGTCTGCGGGGGCAGGAGGAGGTAGCCGCGTGGCTGGCCAGAGTGCTGGGGCGGTTCACCGACATGGTCTTTGACATGGTGGACTCCAAGCACAAAAATGTCATCCGCAAGGCGGTGAATTATGTCAGCGCCAACTGCGGCCGGGATCTGACCCTCAACGAGGTGGCCGACCATGTGGGCTACTCCCACTCCCACTTCTCTAAGGTGTTCAAGGAGGAGATGGGCTGCGGCTTCCGCACCTATCTCAACCAAGTGCGGGTGGAGAAGAGCAAGGGGCTGCTGCTCTCCGGCGAGATGTCCATTGCCAAGATCAGCCAGGTCTGCGGCTTTGGAGATCAGAGCTATCACTGCAAGGTGTTCAAGAAAATGGTGGGGGTCACCCCGGATAAATACCGCAAGCAGAGCCGGCGCATCGACACGGACCGGGAATATGCCCGGACGAAGTGATTTTCTATCGAAGTTTTGTAACTTTGAGCGAAATAAACCGCAAAAGATTGCGATAAGACCTCCTTTTTGATAACCTGTAAAGTGCCGCAGACCGATGCACAACGGCCTGTGGAAAAATAAGATACGGAGGTATTTTCCCATGAGCATTTTGGCTGATATTGGTGAAGCCCTGGAAAAGGGCAAGCGCAAGCTGGTCGTGCAGTATGTTCAGCAGGCTCTGGATGAGGGCGTTGCCCCCCAGACCATCCTGACTGAGGGCCTGCTCCCCGGCATGGATCGCGTCGGTGTGAAGTTCCGCAACAACGAGATCTTCGTCCCCGAAGTTCTGGTGGCTGCCCGCGCCATGAGCGCCGGCACCGAGCTGCTCAAGCCCCTGATGGCTGACGGCGAGGGCGTCTCTCTGGGTACTGCCGTCATCGGCACCGTCAAGGGTGACCTGCATGACATCGGCAAGAACCTGGTGAAGATGATGATCGAGGGCAAGGGCATCAATGTGATCGACCTGGGCGTGGATGTGGCCCCCGAGACCTTCGTGCAGGCCGCCATCGACAACAAGGCCCAGCTGATCTGCTGCTCCGCTCTGCTGACCACCACCATGCCCTCCATCGCCGAGGTGGTGAAGGCTGTGGAGGCCGCCGGCATCCGGGATCAGGTGAAGATCATGGTGGGCGGCGCTCCTGTCACCCAGGAGTTCGCCGATTCCGTGGGCGCTGACGCCTACACCCCCGACGCAGCTACCGCTGCCGTGGTGGCCGCCGAGTTCCTGAAGGGCTGAACCGGGCCCCGCACCGCTTTGCCGGTCGCTCAACCGGGAAAGCGTCAAATACCATCCGTTCCGTGGCCTGCGGGGGGCAGAGGCACCCCACGGGCTGAACAAGACAATCGGGTGCAAATCCCGAACGGTACCGCCGCTGTATCTGCCGAGGAGTTCCCATGGCGAAAGCCGGTCACTGGAGAGATCCGGGAAGGCTGAGGAATTCCGCCGGGGCGAGAGCCCCCGAAGGCACCAGTCAGAAGACCTACGGAAAGCGGAGCCGTGTTCCTGCGAGTGTCAAGGAGCATGGCACCGAATTGTGCAGAAAATGGCCGCAGCGTAAAGCTGCGGCCATTTTTGTTGCTGTTTTTTCTTCCCACTGCCAGCTGCCCGAAATCCGGGGGTGCCCCTTATTTCCTGAGCCTTTTTGCCAGCGGGAAGATCACGCCGCCCACGGCGTTGCCCAGGGTGATGACCACCAGGCAGACCAGCGCCCGCAGCGACCAGCCGCCCATGGCGAAGTAGAACATATCCGCCACGCAGTGTTCAAATCCGCACAGGATAAACACCACCACGCCCAGCACCATGCCCAGGTACTTGCCCGGCTCGTGGGGGTTGGCGAGATAACTCTCCACGCCGACATAGATCATGATGTTGCAGAAAATGCCCAAAACAAAAAGAGAGAGGAGACTGTCCCCGGTCTTGACGGCGCAGAGGGCGGCGGCCTTTTCGGTGAGGGCGGCGCCGACGCGGGTGGCCTTCAGCAGCAGGGCCACGACCTCGGCCCCCACCAGATTGCCCAACCAAACCAGACCCACGAAGCCCACATAGTCCCACCCTTTTCCGGGCAGGTAGCATACCTTTCCGGTGTAGAGATTCAGCCCCAGGGTGCACACCATAAAGAGGCCCACGCTGAAAAAGAGGGCGCCCAATACCTTGCTGTCCAGAGATAAAAACACCGTTCCGCCGATGGAGATGGCCGCGCCTGCCAGCACCGCCATCAGAAAATCGCTGCATTTTTTCATGCCTTGCTCCCTTTCTTGTGCTATGTATATATAAAGAGACACAACATCTTGTACCTTAGTGTATCACATTGCGGAGAGAAATACAATACTCGGGTTCACCGCTTTTTCATGTGCTGGGCCGCCGCCTTGAGCATGAGTTTTTTGGTGCCCACGCCGTCGAAGGCGATCTCCAGCAGGGCGTCCCCGCCCATTTTCTGCACCGTGAGCACCATGCCGGTGCCGAAGGCCTTGTGCTCCACCATGTCGCCCTTGGCGAACTGGGGCAGGGCCGCCGGGGCCGCGGAGCGGGCGGGGGCGGCGGGCTTCGGGGCGGGAGCGGGTCTCTGGGGGGCGGGGGTGCGGCGCTCGAAGCTGCCGTAGGCGCCGCCGTAAGAGGCGGTCCGGCCGGGTTGGCGATAGGCGTCCTGACGGGCGGCATAGGAGGGTTTCCCGGACTCGAAGCCCTCGTCCATCCAGTCCTCCCTGCGGCGGGCATAGCCATAGTCATCATCGCCGTCAAAGCAGCGGCTGCGATAGCTGCGGCCGGAGCGCTCCAGCAGCTCCGGGGGGATCTCGTCGGTGAAGCGGGAGGGGAGGTTGCTGGTGGTGCGGCCGAAGAGCATACGCTGTCCGGCGCAGGTGAGGTGGAGATGCTCCTTGGCGCGGGTGAGGGCCACATAGCACAGCCTGCGCTCCTCCTCCATCTCCTCGGTCTCGCCGATGGCGCGCATACCGGGGAAGATGCCCTCCTCCATGCCCACCACGAATACCACAGGGAACTCCAGACCCTTGGCGGCGTGCATGGTCATCATCACCACCGCCTCCTCGCTGGGATCGTGGTTGTCCAGGTCGGTGTACAGGGCGATCTCGTCCAAAAATCCCGCCAGAGAGGGTTCACCCTCGGCGTTTTCCAGATAGCTGTTGATGGAGGTGAGCAGCTCCCGCACGTTTTCCAGACGGGAACGGCTTTCAATGTCATTTTTTCCCTGCAGCATGGCGACATACCCGGTGCGGGCCATGACCTCCTCGTAGAAGGCGGGGAGCTCCATGGAGCGGGAGAGGTCGGTCAGCTCGCGGATGAGGTCGGAAAACAGCCGGAGCTTGCCTGCGGCGCGTTGCAGGTCGGGGTAGTCGGCCGCGTGGGACACGATCTCCCACAGGGAGCAGCCCTGCTGGGCAGCCAGCATGGCGGCACGGTCCACGGTGGTGTCGCCGATGCCCCGGGGGGGATTGTTGATG
>JAQXJQ010000174.1 GCA_029009035.1 Oscillospiraceae bacterium
AAGGCGCTCCAGAGAGTAGAACTCCCGGGCCTCCTCCGTAAACACATGGACGACCACGCAGGAGTAGTCAAGCAAAGTCCACTCTCCGCCACGGTGACCCTCCACATGATGGGGCTCCTCCCCTGCCTTGCTCAGCATCGCTTCCACCGCGTCGGCCAGAGCGCGGACCTGGGTATTGGAGGTACCGTTGCAGATGACAAAATAGTCGGCAAGCGTGGTCTGCTCCTCGGTGTAGAGCACACGGATATCCTTGCCTTTCTTACTGTCCAGCGCCTGAACTGCAAGCGCGATCATTTCCTTGGAAGTCAGCATATTATTCTCCTTTTCTCCGGGCGATCCCGGCTTATATTCAACCTGTGGAACGGAGATTTCCGTTCCCGTCAACATAGATCAGATCCAACTGCTTTATGGTTACATCCTCCCGGTAGGGATTCAGTTTGGTATTGATGAGTTCAAGCAGAGGCTCCTGATCGGGGTATACATAAACTCCTTCAGGCTTCACCGGCATGGTACAGAACTCCACTGCGTCGCTGTCCAGTCCACCCATGACAGCGCTGGTTGCAAACCAAATCAGGTTGGATACGGTGAGATCGCCCTCCACATTTTCGCCCAGCAGCTTGGCAAGCTCGCCGATCCGGGTCACATTCTTGATCTGGAGGATCTGCTTCAGCACAGCCTTCAAAAAGCTCTGCTGTACCTGCAGGCGGTTGATGTCGCTGCCTGTGCCGCCGCCGCTGGACACACCGGCATTGTTCTTGCGCCAGCGCACCAGCTGCATGGCCTGATCTCCGTTCAGCGTCTGCAGTCCCTTTTCCAGATAGATGTGAAGGTCCTGAGCGGGATCGTCATATTCCATATGGTAGGGGACGTCAAACTCCACGCCGCCGATGGCTTCCACCATCAGCCCCACCAGCTCCCACTTGATAAACATCCGGTAATCGGGGATGAATCCCACCAACTCGGACACCTCATAGGTCAGGGCGTCCATCCCCTTCTGCCCTCTCCCATATGCGGCGTACACACTGTTGATGCGGGTATAGCGTCCGGTACCGAAGGTGTTGACCAGGGTATCACGGGGGATGGACATAACGGTAGCGGACTGGTTGGTCACATCATAGCTCACCAGCATAATGGTGTCGGTACTGTTGGAGGCCACATCGGTGCCCACCACCAGAATGGTATAGAAATCCTTGCTTTTGCGCTGGCCGTCCACCTTTTCCACCACATCAATGTCCACCGGCTCGCGCCCGGGATCGACGGCCTCATCACCGGCCCCGGGCAGCCGGTTTTGTCCCAGCTCCGGCTTGACCACCACGCTTTTGTAAACTGCCGCAGCCAGAAGTCCCAGCGCGACCAGGCAGGCCAAAATGATCAGGACCGCCATTCTCCCGCGCCGTTTTCCCGCGTGATCTTCTTTTTTTGTTCTTTTCCCGGCATAGGAACTCATGATTCTTGCCCCTCCATCAGTGAGGCCTCCGCCTCCAGCGTGTTATGATGTACGATGCGGTTACGCTCCAGCATTTCCGCAATGGAAAGGCGTACGCCCATCAGCACCGCGGCGTCCAGATCCGTCTCAGCCAATCGCCGCATCTCACCCACTTCCGGAAAGTTGCGGCAGGGCTCAATATAATCCGCCAGATAGAGGATCTTTTCCTCCAGCGTCATGTTCCCCCGCCCTGTGGTGTGGTACATGATGGCAGTATATATTCTGTCATTCTGCCCAAAGACATACTTTGCCAAAGCAGCGCCGCTTTTGGAGTGGAGCAGCTTCTCCGAAGACCGCTCCAGATCGTCCAGTTCCACACCGTAGCGGTCACAGATCGCCAGGTGTTCCGCCCGGCTCATATATTTGGTGCAGTCATGGAGGATGGCGGCACGCCGCATCTCCTCCGGGTCAGCGCCGAAGCGCCGGGCCAGTTCCACCGCAGTCCGCTCCGTCCCGCGAATGTGGGGCAGCCGCTTGGCCTTCACCATGGAGTAGGACACGCATCGCAGCTCTTCAATGGTAAGACGGGACAAATCGACAAAAGTTCCGTAAATCCGCTCCCGAAGAATATATCCGTAGATCGCTTCGTGGAGATACTCTCTGCCCCGGCCTTCCGCAAGGCCCTTGCGTAGGGCTGTGGAGGAAATATCCACCAGATCGGGGATAGACACCGTGGCGATGCGCGCACCAAAGGTTTTGGAGAGGTACTCCCGCTGAGTCGCGAACAGCTCCTCGCTGTCTTTCTCGCTGCGCCCGAAGGCGCAGATGCCCGCAAGCTCCATGATCCGTCGTGGCTCCCGCCAATACTGCAGGGTGAGGAACATATCCGTCCCCATGAGAAGCCACAGCTCATCCTCCGGCCAGAGCTTCTTTGCCTGCTCCAGCGTGTCCACCGTGTAGCTCACACCCGCCCGGGCGATCTCCACATCCCAGCACTCCGCGCCGATCTGGTCTGCCATGATGCGGGCCATGTCCAGCCGCTGGGCCGGCGTCGCGGAGTCCGCTGTCAGTTCCTTGTGCGGAGGATCGCAGGCGGGCACGATGAGCAGCCGGTCAAGTCCCAGAACCGCTTTCGCCGCTTTTGCTGCCGCCATGTGCCCCAGATGGGGCGGATTAAAGCTTCCACCATAAATTCCAATTTTCATAAAGAGCACCTACCCTTTTGAAAATCAACGCTTGTAAAGGGATTTACCTTGTAAGCCTGATCTTACTTGACCAGCTTAATTCGCTTATCCTTTTCCTTGCTGTGGGTCTCGCGGTAGAGGACAAACTTGCTTCCGATGACCTGAACCACCTCGCTGCGGGTGGCCTGTGCCAGCTCCTCGGCGCCCTCACGGGCGGAAAGCAGGCTGTTCTCCAGGACCTTGCCCTTGATCAGCTCGCGGGCCTCCAGAGCGTCGTCTGCCTGCTTGATGAGGTTGTCGCCCACGCCGTCCTTACCGATGTGAATGATGGTGTCGATGCTGTTTGCCAGAGCGCGAAGCTGGGCACGCTGTCTGCTGTTTAGTTCCATAAATACTCCTTATTATTGCTTATTTCAAGTACTGGGTCAATTTTTCTCTGAAGATCTCCAATGCCTTTCCTCTGTGGGAAATGGCATTCTTTTCCTCTGCAGAGAGCTGCGCGAAGGTCTTTTTGCGCTCCGGCAGCCAGAACACAGGGTCATAGCCGAAGCCGCCCTCCCCCTGAGGGGCGAAGGCGATGGTGCCCGGACATTCGCCCCTGGCGGTCAAAACATCGCCGTTGGGGAAACAGCAGGTGATAACGGACACGAACTTTGCGGTTCTGGGGCCCAGGCCGCGCATATTCTCCAGCAGCAGGCGGTAGCGGCCGGTATCATCCAGCCCTTCCCCGCCGTAGCGAGCGGAGTAAACGCCGGGCGCGCCGTTCAATGCATCCACGCACAGGCCGGAGTCGTCTGCGATGGCAGGAAGGCCGGAGGCCTTCATCACCGCGCTCGCCTTGAGCAGAGAGTTCTCCTCAAAGGTGGCGCCGGTCTCCTCCACATCCACATCCACGCCCACCTCGCTCTGGAGACAGACCTCGATACCCAGCTGGTTCAGGATCTCCTGCATTTCCTTTAGTTTCTTCTGATTTTTACTGGCCAATACAAGCTTCATGTTCATCCCTCCAGGATGGCGCGCTGCATGGCCATCAGTTCGCGGATCCCCTTCCGGCACAGCTCCACCAGTTCCTGCTGCTCCTTCAGCGTAAAGGCCCTGCCCTCACCGGTGCCCTGGATCTCAATGAGGCAGTCATCATCATCCATCACGCAGTTCAGATCTACCTGCGCGGAGGAGTCCTCTTCATAGCAGAGATCCAGCATGGGCTGCTCGTCCACGATACCGGCAGAGATGGCAGCCACATAGTGCTTTACGGGGTTTCGGATCAAAACGCCCTCATCCACCAGCTTTTTGCATGCCAGAGCCAGAGCCACAAATCCGCCGGTGATGGAGGCGGTACGGGTCCCGCCATCGCCCTGAAGTACATCGCAGTCCACCGTGATGGTGAGTCCGGGCAGCAGGGAGAGGTCCACCGCGGCCCGAAGAGAGCGTCCGATGAGGCGCTGGATCTCAGCGGAGCGGCCGGACAGCTTCAGCTTGGAAATATCACGCCGGGAGCGCTCCCGGTTGGCCCGGGGGAGCATGGAATACTCAGCGGTGACCCAGCCGGTCCCCTCCTCCACGTGCTTGGGAGCAAAATACTCCACGCTGGCACAGCACAGCACCTTGGTGTTGCCGCAGCTGATGAGTACACTGCCCTCGGGAAATTTCACAAAATCGGTGACGATCTCGATCTTGCGCAGTTCGTTGAACTTTCGTCCGTCAATTCTGGTCATGGGTACGCCTCCTTACAGCAGGGCTTCCGCAAAGGCGCGGGGATCAAAGGGCTGCAGATCGTCCACGCCTTCGCCCACGCCAACGAACTTCACGGGAACACCCAGTTCCTTGGCGATAGCCACGACAATGCCGCCCTTGGCGGTGCCGTCCAGCTTGGTGAGCACGATGCCGGTAATGCCCGCGGCCTGACCGAATTGCTTGGCCTGAATCAGGCCGTTCTGGCCGGTGGTGGCGTCCAGCACCAGCAGGGTCTCGCGGCTGGAGCCGGGGCACTCGCGGTCGATCACCCGGCTGATCTTATTCAGCTCGTTCATCAGATTTTGTTTGTTGTGCAGGCGTCCTGCGGTATCCACCAGCACCAGATCGGAGTTTCTGGCCTTGGCGGCGTTCATGGCGTCATATACCACCGCTGCGGGATCGGCTCCCTCATGCTGCTTGATGATATCCACGCCGGCACGCTCTGACCAGATGGTCAGCTGGTCGGCAGCAGCAGCGCGAAAGGTATCTCCGGCACAGAGCAGCACCTTTTTGCCCTCCTTCTTCCAGCGGGCAGCCAGCTTGCCGATGGAGGTGGTCTTACCCACGCCGTTGACGCCGATAAAGAGCACCACAGCGGGCTTGGCGGACATATCGACCTCACGGTCTCCCCCACTCAGATACTCCGCAATGATCTCGCGCATACACTCGCGAGCGCCCTCCACATCCTTGATCTTCTGCGCCTTGCAGCGATCCTTCAGCTCTTCCACTGCCTCCATGGTGGTCTCAGCGCCCATATCGGCAATGACCAGAGACTCCTCCAGCTCGTCATAGAAGTCATCGTCCAGCTGGGAGAAGCCGTTGAAAATACCGATCTTCTTAATCTTATCAAAAAAGCCCATAGTGTTTCTTCCTTTATATTACTTGATGCCAAGCTCGCGCTCTACATCGTTGAGATTGATGGTCAGCAGTCTGGACACGCCCTGTTCCTGCATGGTGACGCCGTACAGCACATCGGCCTCCTCCTGGGTGCCGCGGCGGTGGGTGATGACAATGAACTGGGTCTTGTCGCTCATGCGGCGCAGGTACTGGGCAAACCGGGTGACATTGGCGTCGTCCAAAGCGGCCTCGATCTCGTCCATAACGCAGAAGGGTGTGGGACGCACCTTCAGAATGGCGAAGTAGATGGCGATGGCCACGAAGGCCTTTTCACCGCCGGAAAGCAGGGAGATATTCTTCAGCGCCTTTCCGGGAGGCTGCACCTTGATCTCGATGCCGCAGTTCAGAATATCCTCCGGGTCCTCCAGCTCCAGGTTGGCCTTGCCGCCCCGGAACAGGTCGCGGAAGGTCTCCTGGAAGGTCTCGTTGATGAGGGCGAACTGCTCCCGGAAAATGATGGTCATCTCACCGGTGATCTGGGTGATGATGCTCTCCAGTTCCCGTTTGGCCTTGGTGACATCATCCCGCTGGCCGGCAAAGTAGGTATAGCGCTCGTTGACACGCTGGAACTCCTCCACCGCGTCGGGATTGATGTTGCCCAAAGCGGAGATGGCACGCTTCAGCTCACCAATGCGGCGTTGGGCCTTGGGCACGGACTCCAGCTCCACCCGCTGGGCCTTTGCCGCCTCGTGGGACAGCTCGTAGCTCTCCCACAGCTTATCCAGGATCTGGCTCTCCTCCATGGCGGCAGCCATGGACTTCTGCTCCAGAACGGAGACCTCCCGCTCCATATTGAGCAGCTCCCCGTTCTTCTCTCTGGCGCTGCGGTCCGCCTGATTGCGCTTGCCTTCCAGCGCCAGCTTGTCCTCATTGATCCGCTGCAGCGCATCGCTGTGGCTGCGGCCGGTGGTCATCAAGGTCTGCAGGCGCACCTCCGCCTGCTCCAATTCGGACTGCAGCTCGCGGTTGCGCTGCTCAAACCCGGCAATCTTCGCCATACGGTCAGCTTCATCTCCGGAGAGGTCATCGCGCAGCCGCTCCAGCTCGGAGAGGTTCTGGGAAGAGGCGGCACGCTCGCCGTCCAGACCTGCCAGTTTGGCATTGACCTGCGCGATCAGGCCGTTCAGCTCACCCACCCGGTCCTGCAGGGCACTCTGCCCCTTGACCTTGGCCTCGCTCTCCGCACGAAGGGCAGCGGCAGCGCCCTCCAGTTCCTCGATACGCGCTCTGGCCTGCGCGGTGGCGGCGGTGTTTTCCTCACTGCGGCGGCGCACCTGCACCAGATCATTGGCCAGCGTTTCACTCCGCAGGCGGATATCTGCCAGCAAGGCATTGGCGCTGTCCGCACGCTCGGTGTACATGAGCACCGCGTCCTCCGCCTCACGCAGCTGGGCGGCAGCGGTATCCAGCTCATACTGCGCGGCGGTCAGCTCACGCTGCGCCTCCGCAAGCTCGGCGGATACGCTCTTCAGGTCCTCGGCCAGACGGCTCTTCTGTTCATTCAGCGCCTCCAGCTCGTTGGCCCGGGACAGAATGCCCGCACTGCGGGAGACGGAACCGCCGGTCATGGAACCGCCGGCATTGAGCACCTGTCCGTCCAGCGTGACGATGCGGAACCGGTGGCCGAACTTACGGGCCATGGCCATGGCCTTATCCATGTCCGAGGCGATGACGATGCGGCCCAGCAGATTGGAGAAAATGTCCGCATACTGCCTGTCAAAGGTGATGAGCGCATCGCCCATACCCACAAAGCCCGGCTCCCGCTCCACTCCGCGATCCCGGAAATCAGCGGGACGAATGGTATTCATGGGCAGGAAGGTGGCGCGGCCGCCGTCACGGCGCTTCAGCCATTGAATGGCGTTTTTACCGTCCTCGTCCCGCTCCACCACAATGTGCTGCATGGCGCCGCCCAGCGCGATCTCGATGGCCACAGCATATTGGTTGGGCACATGGAGCAGTCCCGCCACCGGGCCGTGGATCCCCTTCAGGCCTCCCCGCTCCGACTCACCCATCACCAGCTTGATGGCCTTGGAGTAGCCTTCATAGGCCTTCTCCATTTCGGCGAGCATATGGATACGGGAATTGAGGTTATTTTCATCCATCTGCAGGCGGCGATGCTTTTCCTGCAGCTCCTCCGCCTTTCTCCGGCGGGATTGGCTGCGCATCTGGTAGCCCGCGATCACATTTTTGGCCGCGTCGCGGTCGTCGGTCACGCGCTCCAGCTCCCGCCGCATCTCTTTGGCGTTTTTGGCCGCGTCGGCGCTTCGTTCCTCCTGAGCCGCGATCTCCTGAGATAGGGCGGCCTCACGGTCAAGCAATTCCTGGGCGGCTGCGGCCAAGGCGGACAACAGCTCCTTTGCCTCACCGGCAGACGCGGTTTCAAGCCGCTCCCGCTCCTGCAGCCGGGAAAGCTCTTCGGACAATCCGCCGGCGGAGCTGAGCACCTCATCCATATTCCGCTGCAGGCGGTCCAGTTCGGTGTGACAGGCCGCTGCCTCCGATTCGATCTCCGCCAGACGGCTGCGGCGGTCCTCGATCTGCTCGGCAATGGAGCCGGCACGGCCCTTTTGCTGCTCCAGCTCCTCCCGGATACGCCGGGCATTCTCGCTGTTGTTCTTCATGTCGTTGCGCAGCAGACTGATCTCGCTCTCGCCGCTGTGGATACGGCTCTCCAGCTCCGCGTGCTCCAGGCGCATCCGCTCCGCTTCCAGATCCTTTTCCCGCATCTGTTCGGCATAGCGCTCCGCCGCCGCGTAGAGCTCATCCAGCTCCCTGCGGGCGTCATCCCGCTGACGGGAGGCCTGTTCAAAATCGGCTTTCAGCTTGATGCTGTTGGCACGCAGCTTTTCCAGCTGGTCCAGCCACACGGAGATCTCAAGGCCCTTCAGCTCGTCCCGGTAGACCAGGAACTTTTTCGTCTTTTCCGCCTGCACCCGAAGAGGCTCCACCTGCAGTTCCAGCTCAGAGATCTTGTCGTTGATGCGCACCAGATTTTCGTCGGTGTGCGCCAGCTTACGCTCCGCCTCCTCCTTGCGGTGGCGGAATCGGGAAATTCCCGCCGCCTCCTCAAAGATCTCACGGCGGTCGCCGCTCTTGGCGGACAAGATCTCGTCAATGCGGCCCTGACCGATGATGGAGTAACCGTCCCGGCCCAGGCCGGTGTCCATAAACAGCTCGTTGATGTCACGCAGGCGGCAGGAACGGCGGTTGATGTAGTATTCACTCTCGCCGGAGCGATAATACCGGCGGGTCACGGAGACCTCGCTCTCCTCCATGGGGAAGATGTGCTGGGTGTTATCGATCACCAGCGTGACCTCCGCAAAGCCAAGGCCCTTGCGCTTGGCGGTGCCGTCAAAAATCACATCCTCCATCTTGGAACCACGCAGGGTGCGGGTGGACTGCTCCCCCATGACCCAGCGCACGGCATCGGAAATATTCGATTTGCCCGAACCGTTCGGGCCGACAATGGCCGTGATATCCGCCCCGAAGGACAGCACCGTCTTATCGGGGAAAGACTTAAACCCCTGGATCTCAAGCGCTTTCAGATACAATGTGCGCACCTCATTATCAGTAGTGTGGTATCTCAGGTCCCGTGAGTATACATAATGACATTGTATTTTACCATTTTCCGCCGCCTAATGCAACCGTTTTTCCCATGCTTACGCAAAAAGGCGCATCAGCGGCAAGATCCGTCCGCTTCCTGCCCGGCCGTCATTTTGTTTTAAAACAGCGGTTTCCCTACTTGCAATCTTGCGCTCCCGGCGGTAGAATGAGAAAAATTCTGAAAAGGTCGTGTGTTATGAACAACCAACGCATCGCGCGTGTTACCGCGCACATGAAGAAGGTGGGTCTGGAGCAGATCCTGGTCACCTCCACCACCTCCCTCTATTACCTCACCGGTTATTGGGTGGAGCCCCACGAGCGGATGATCGCTCTCTGGCTCACCGTCGACGGCAAGGCGACCCTCTTCGGAAACGAGATCTTCGGACTCTCCTCCACGCCCGAGCTTCCCTTTGTCTCCCACAAGGACGGCGAAGACCCGGTGGCCGCACTGGCCGGCGCGATAAAGCCGGGAAAACTGGGGATCGACAAGTTCTGGTACAGTAAATTCCTCATCGGCCTCATGGCACACCGTCCCGACCTCACCCCCGTCCACGGCTCCGACCCGGTGGATGAGACACGCAAATACAAGGATGAGGAAGAATGTGCCGCCATGCGCCGCGCCTCCGCCATCAATGACCAAGTGATCGCCGCCGCTGCCGCCGCCGTGACGGAAGGCGTGCGGGAAAACCAGCTGGCTGCCCTGGTCAACCGGGAATTTTTGGCTCACGGAGCCGACTGTGAAGGCACTCAGCTTGTCTGCTTCGGCCCCAACGGAGCCGACCCCCACCACAGCGGGGACGCCACCGTCCTGAGGCCCGGGGACAGCATCATCTTTGACATTTTCACCCCCATCTCCCGCTATTGGTGCGACATGACCCGCACTTTCTTTTACAAGAGCGTCAGCGACGAGCAGCGGCGGGTTTACGAACTGGTGCGCAAGGCCAACGAGGCTGCCGAAGCCGCCGTCCGTCCCGGCGTTCCCCTTTTCCGGCTGGATGCCATTGCCCGGGACATCATCACCGAGGGCGGCTACGGCCCCTTCTTCACCCATCGGCTGGGACACGGCTGCGGCATCGACTGCCACGAGCCTCCCGATGTGTCCGGCGCGTCGGACGCCGTCTGCCGGCCCGGCATGGTCTTTTCCATCGAGCCGGGGATCTACCTGCCCGGAAAATTCGGTGTGCGCATCGAAGATCTGGTGATGGTCACAGAGGATGGCTGCGAGGTGCTCAACAAGTACCCCAAGGAGCTGCAGGTCATTCCCTGAACGCACAAAAACAGCCCTTCCCCGTTCTGGGGATGGGCTGTTTGCTTATGCTTATCTGTAATGGATCAGCCTTTCCGGCTCACATTCTGGAAGCGGGAGCGATCCTGTCCCTCCTGCTTGGTGGTGATCTCCCCGGCCCGGGTAAGCGCCATTTTGGTGAGGGCGGGTCCGACCAGCTCATAGATGAGAACGGCAAACAGTGCGATGCTTCGCACAATGGCGCCCTCGCTGCCCAACTCAGCGGCAGCCTTCACGGACATACCCAAAGCCACGCCGGCCTGGGGCAGCAGGGTGATGCCGAGGTACTTGCAAACCGTGGGAGGGCATTTTGTGGCGCGGGCGCTGAAGGAAGCGCCGAAATACTTACCGGCGGAACGGGCCACAATATACAGCAGGCCCACCAGCACAATGGTGAGGTCCGAGAACACCCGCAGGTCAAGCTCTGCGCCGCTGATGACGAAGAACAGCAGGAACAGCGGCGAAGTCCAGCGGTCGATACGCACCATAATGTCATCCGCAAAGGAGCAGATGTTGCAGAACACGGTGCCCAGCATCATGCACACCAGCAGGCTGGAAAATCCGATGGAGATGCGGCTGCCGGGGATCTCAATTCTGATCATGGACAACGCCACGGTAAAGAACACGAAGGTGATGGAAAGGCAGATGCGCTTGGTGTTGGAGTGGAACAGCTTCTCGATCCAGGTGAAGATGACACCCATGATGCTGCCCAGCAGCAGGGAGCACACCACTTCCAGCAGAGGATTGACCAGCACAGCGATCACATCCATGGCCTCGCCGGCGTGGAGGGACTTGGCAATGCCCAGAGATACGGAAAACACCACCAGACCCACCGCATCGTCCAGTGCCACGATGGGCAGCAGGATGCTGGTCAGAGGTCCCTTGGCCTTATACTGGTTGATGACCATGAGGGTGGCGGCGGGGGCGGTGGCGGTGGCCACGGCGCCCAGAGTGATGCAGGCGGCAGGGCCGATCTTCTCCCCCAGGTCAAAGACATAATAGGCGCCCAGCAGCAGCGCATCCACCAGCACCATGGCAGTCAGAGCCTGGAGCACCCCCACCACAGCGGCCTGCTTGCCGGTATGCTTCAGCTCCTCCAGTTTGAACTCGTTGCCAATGGAAAACGCGATAAAACCCAGAGCCACATCGGAGATGATGGAAAGCTGCCCCACCGCCTCAAAGCTGGTGAAGCCAAACCCAAACCGGCCCAGCAGGCAGGGGCTGATGAGCAGTCCGGAGATCAGATAAGCTGTGACAGCGGGCAGGCCAAAAGGCTTGACCACGCGGGTGATCAGCAGACCGGCAAACATGGCAAAGCCGATGATGAGCAGCAAAGATGCAGAGTCAGAAACAGTCAGCATAATAAAACCTCATTCGGGAAAAATTGACTTTCCCATTATAATGCTATTTCATTACTTTTCAATGGCACTTTTACACAAATCTCCGCCCATGTTTCCCCATTCTGTCCACCAAAAAACAGAACTCCGGATACAGGCGGATAACCTCGCCGTCTGTACCCGGAGTTCCCCCCGTTCAATCCTGCTCTTTTGTGTTCTCGAATACCACAAACTTCAGATCCGGATCACACAGGGCAAGAAACACATCTTTCGGGCCGCGGAGCTTCCGCTGCTTCAGCTGCTTGTCCAGCCAAGTGCGGTCAAGCCCCATGGCCTTCAGATTTCCCTCCAGCACTCTGCCGTCCATGATGAGTTCGGTAAACAGCTGCTCCTGCCGGGGCTTGAGGTCCATATCCCCGGGGGTCAACGGCCGTTTATCGCTCACCGGAAGGATGGTCAGCTTGCCGTTATACTCAAACACCGCCGTCTGGATCCCGCTAAGATCGAAGTAACCCTGCTGACGGCACATGACCATAAACTCACTGAGATCCAGCTTGGCCTTTTTCAGATTATCCCGGTACAGCTTTCCGTTGCGCAGCAAAATGAGAGGAGCTCCGTCCAGATACCGGCGGCTCCGGGGCAGCTTCCCGGTCACGATACTCAAAAGCGCGGCCACCCCGCCGTAGATGAGCATGGCAATGAAAGGCTTCCACGGTTCCTCCAGCTCTGTGGCCATCTCCGCGGCGATGGAACCGATGGAGATGCCCGTGATATAGTCAAAGAATTCCAGCTGTGCGATCTGTTTTCTGCCGATCAGTCTAGCCATAAGAAACAGCGTGACAAAGGACGCCAGCGCGGTCAGGCAGAGGTTCAGCGCATCCATCGTATCATCTCCTTTCCCTATACTCTGCCCACTTCTCCGACAGACATACACCTTCAACTGGTTCCTTTTTTTCGTCAAAAATTGGCACAGATTAGGGAGCGTCGCAGAATTTTTCCTTCTGCGACGCTCCCCTTTTGCTCATGAATATCAAATATGGTCATTGGTTCTCCCCATGACATTCGTGCAGTTCGGTTTCGGTCACGCACTCGCTTTTGATGCGGCCCACCAGATATTGCAGGCCGTCCACCACATGGGGGCGAATGTCGCCGCCGATGAGGACGAACATGATATCGTCGCCCACATCCAGCTCGCCTTCATTGAGCCAGACACGGACATAGCAGATTCCGGGCAGCTTGTAGGTGTCGGCAATCGCAGCCTCCACCATTTCCCTGTCATAGGAAAAAACCATACCGGAGACAGGACGGGCATTTTCGTCGCCCTGCCGCACCCTGGCTTTGGCCGTGGCGCGCACGACGCCGTTGTGGGTGAGATACATCCCCACCTTGTGGGCATTGGTGTCCGCCTTGGCCTCACGGAGCCACTCATCCATGGACGGGGCCTTTTTCTTCCGGTGGGGATGGTGTTCTCCGCAGTCAGCGGAGCCGCTGCCAAGCAGCATCTCCAGCCCATGCTTCACCGGGTCGATCACCGCCGAGAGATTTTCCTTCGCCGCCTTTTCGCTCCCCGGGAGGTTGATGATGAGGGTCCTTCCGCGGATGCCCGCCTCAGAGCGGGAGAGACAGCCCTTGGGGGTGATGCGCAGGCTCTGGGCACGCATGGCCTCCGGGATGCCGGCGGTACGGCGTTCGATGACCTCCAGGGTCGCCTCGGGGGTCACATCCCGGGGAGAGAAGCCGGTTCCGCCGGTGGTCAGGACCAGGTTGACCTGCAGCTCATCCGCGCATTTCACCAGCTCGTATTTGATCTGCTCCCTCTCGTCCGGAATGATGGCGGTATAGGAAACCGCCCACCCCCTGTCCTCCAGCATGGCGCAGATGGCGGGACCGCTGGTATCCAAGCGCTCTCCCCGAGCGCCTTTATCGCTGACGGTGATGACCGCTGCTGTAAAGCTCATTGCCTTTCCTCCCTTTGGAAATCCCCGTGAACTCCGCCTGTTTTTCGCAGCAGGCGGATGTCGGAGATCACAATATCCTTCTGCACGGCCTTGCACATATCGTAGACCGTCAAGGCAGCGGTAGACGCTGCGGTCAGCGCCTCCATCTCCACGCCGGTCCTACCGTCGCAGGTGACAGCCGCCTCGATCTCCACGCTGCAGCGCGCCTCATCCAGGTGCAGGGACAGGTCGATGCCGTCAATGAGAATGGGATGGCACATGGGGATGAGCTCGGGGGTACGCTTAGCTCCCATGACCCCCGCCACCTGGGCCACAGTGAGCACATCCCCTTTCTTCATCCCGCCGGAGCGGATCAGATCGAAGGTATCACGGTTCACCAGCACTCTGGCGGCAGCCACGGCGGTGCGGCGGGACTGGGGCTTCTCCCCCACATCCACCATTTTCGCTCTCCCCTCTTCGTTGAAGTGGGTGAAATCTTTTGTTTCTTTCACAAGCATCTTCTCCACGATAAATTCGGCGACCTGCTCCGCCTCATCCAATCCGAAGCATGGCAGATCGGTGTTCACTTCGCAGTCCGTGACCAGGGCAACAAAGCGGCTGAGATCAGCGGTAAACCCCTTCCCCGTCGCCTTGCGTGCAAGACCGATCTGGGGCAGTTTTTCGTTTTTGTAGCCCTCCACCAAAATGAGATCCACATTTTTGATTTTGCCCAGCAGCTCAGCCAGTGACAGCTCCCCTTTCTCAATACAAGCGGTCTGCTCCGAAGAGCTGAGCATGGTGATATCGGCTCCGGCTTTGGTAAAGCGCCAGGAGTCCTTACCCTCATGGTCGATTTCAAAGCGATGTCCGTCGTGCTTCAGCACCGCCAGACGAAGCCCCTTTTTCTTCAGTATTCTGACCACCTGTTCGATCAGTGTGGTCTTTCCCGTGCCGGAATAGGCAGCAAAGGCGATCACAGGGATATCACTCATCACTCAACCTCCGATCTGGTTCATATTACGCCCGGCATTGCTTCGCTCCACTGACGACAGGGGCGCATGACAAGCAGGCTTGGCCAGAATGGCTCGCTCCATTTCCCGGCGCATCCCCTCAAGGTCCAAACCCTTGACGGAGTATTCCGCGTCGGAGTGAAGGCAGGGCTTCAACTTTCCGTCCGCCGTCAGGCGGATACGGTTGCAGGCAGCGCAGAAGTGACTGCTCACCGCGCTGATGAGCCCGATATTGCCCCCGGCATTGGGAAGGCGGTACAGCCTTGCAACGCCGTCCTCCCCCGCTGCCTCCAGCTCGGGAAGGGCATCCAGCACCGCGGAAGTGGGCACATAGGCATTCTGCCCGAACTGCTCCTGCTCCGTCATGGGCATGAGCTCAATAAACCGCACATCGGCGGGATAGCGGCGGGTCAGCTCCGCCAGGGCCGGGATCTCATCGTCATTGAAGCCGCCGATGAGCACCGCGTTGATCTTCAGGTGGGCAAACCCGGCCTCCAGCGCGCAGTCGATTCCCCGCAGCGCCTGTTTCAATGTTCCCACACGGGTGATGTAGGCATATTTCTCCGGGTCCAGCGTGTCAAGGCTGATGTTCAGCCGTTCCACCCCCGCCGCTTTCAAGTCCTTTGCCATTTGCGGGAGCAGCGTGCCGTTGGTGGTCAGGCACACCTCCCGGATGCCCTCCACCGCGGCGCAGCGCTCACAGATGGACAGGATGTTCTTCTTCACCAGCGGCTCACCGCCGGTCAGTCTCAGCTTTCGGATCCCCAGCGATGCCGCCGCCTCCACCGCACGGACCATCTCATCTTCGGTGAGCATCTCTGCGTGGCTCTTTTTGCAGATACCATCCGCCGGCATACAGTACCGGCAGCGGAGATTGCAGCGGTCGGTCACCGACAGGCGCAGATAGCTGATCTCTCTTCCGTATATATCCACCATATCAATACCGCCCAAAGGTGCAGTTTGGCCAGTGGCAGGAAGCGCACATCTGGCACAGTCCCCCATCGCCCAAATTGACGAGGTCTTCCTTTGTGAGCCTGTCACCGGCGAAGATCTGGGGCAGCAGCACATCGAATACGGTGGTGGGCAGACTGATGGCCGCACCGGGCACACCGAGGATGGCCACATCGCCCAAATAGGCCACCAGCGTCATATTTCCGGGCTGGGAGGGAACCCCGTGGGTGATGATATCCGCACCCAGAGCGCGGATGGCGGAGGGGGTCAGATCGTCGGGGTCCACCGACATTCCACCGGTGAAAATGAGCACATCCGCACCGTTCTCAAGATGCTTTTTTGCCGCGCCCACGATCATATCCAGATCGTCATCACAGATGGAAATGCCCAGGATCTCGGAGGGATAGGCCGCCATCTTTTGGCGCACAACCGGCTCAAATTTATCTTTGATTCGCCCGTGATACACTTCGCTTCCGGTGATGACGACGCCGATCTTTCGGTGCTGATAGGGTCGCAGGTCAAAGAGCTTCTTCCCTGCGCAGAGCGCCTCTGCCTGTTCGATCTGCGTTTCCTTGGTGACCAGAGGCACGATACGCATGGAAGCAAGCCGGCTCCCCTTTTCCACGGGGTAGTGGTCGGGGAAGGAGGCGATGGTGATGTCACCGATGGAATTCAGCTGCCGCAGCAGCTCCCGGTCCACCCGGAACATTCCCCGTTTCTCGGCCATCAGCAGCACCTTTCCCTCGGAAGGTTCTGTATAGTAAGCTCCCTTTACAGACGCCATGGCAGCTAAGCGGCGAGCCGCATCCTCCTCGTGGATCTCCCCTGCCTGCTCCTCCCAGACAAAAACCGTCCGTTTGCCGTAGTCCAGCAGTTTGGGCACATCCTCTTCCCGGATGATGTGCCCACGCTTGAACGCCGCCCCTTTAAAGCCGTCGTACATGGCCGTCACATCATGGCAGAGTTCCATCCCGACGGCCTCTTCCACTCTGATCTTCTTCATAGCAAAAATCCTTTCAAAACCGTTCCGGCATCCAGCGCTCCGCTTCCCTCCGGAACGACGGCCATCACATTGCATCCGATGGTGCTGCTGAGCACCACATTGCCCTGATCCCTGGGCAGCGCCATGCATACCTCACCGTTTTTCAGTTCCAGGCAGCCACGCAAAAAGCGGGTCTTGGGGCTTTTCTTGGGAAATCCGTTCAGCAGTTTCACCGGAATTTCACAAGGCAGGTAATCTCCCCGCCCGGTCAGCTTGCGGATGGCGGGCAGCGCCACGGCGTAAAAATTGGTCAGCGACGAGGCGGGGTTGCCCGACAGTCCGCAGACGAGCTTTCCCTCCCGCACGCCGTAGGCGCAGGCCATCCCGGGCTTCATATCCACACCGCGCAGCAGCAGCTCCACCCCGCACTCCTCCATGGCGGCGGGAGTCAGGTCATAATCGCCCACGGACACGCCGCCGGTGGTGATAACTGCATCGCAGGAGGCAAGGGCGTCGGTCAGCCGCCGGGATATATCGGCAACGCTGTCCCCCGCAATACCGAAATAGACGCTCTCGCACCCCAGCTGCCTCAGCGCTGCCTCCAGCATATAGCGGTTGGAGTTGCGGATCTTGCCCGCCTCCGGGACGGTGTCCGCCTCCACCAGCTCGCTGCCGGTGGACAGCACCGCCACACGGGGCATCTTGTACACAAGGGGCATCGCCTCACCCTGGGCCGCCAGCGTTCCCGCCAGACCGGGGTCGATCACCGTGCCCGCTCCGGCCAGAACAGTCCCCTTTTTGATATCTTCCCCGGTACGCACGATGTTCTCCCCCGTCTTCACGGGGGCAAACAGGGTCACGGTGTGCTCTGTAAACCGGGTTTTTTCGTACATGATCCCCGCATCCGCGCCCTCCGGGATGGGAGCGCCGGTGAGCACCTTGGCAGCAGTTCCGGGGGTGATCACCTTCGTGGGCACCGCTCCCGCCGGGATGTCCTCCAAAACCGCAAGCTCCACCGGGTTCTCCCGGGATGCGCTCACCGTATCCCCACTCCTTACGGCATAGCCGTCATAGGGAGAGCGGTCAAAGGCGGGGACGTTCTCCCCTGCGATGAGATCGGCTGCCAGGATACGCCCGCCGCATTGGGACAGGGGGACCCGCTCGCTTACCACCGGACGCACAGCCGACAATAACAGCTCTCTGGCTTGCTCATAACCGGGATTATTCTGCATCTGCACCATCCTCCAATAATAACAACGATCCCGCTGGCAACGAGATATCCATTTCCTCTGCCTTCATTCCGGCATAGGTCTCCTTGTCGGTTTCCCACCCAATGGGGGTCACATGTTCCGCGCCCACGGGCATCAACATCACCGTGACGGAAAAGGGGTTTTCGATCACTTCGACCACCCGGCAGCGAAAGGCGTTTTCTCCGCCGTTGGGGAGCACATCGTGCATACGGATCCCCACGAAGCGGGCACGCTCCGGCAAGCGGTCCACCGAGAGTTCCATGCCCCAATCCACGGCATAGACGCGGTCATCGCCGATCCTTTTGATGGCGGAGATATTTTTGCATCCGGTGAGCATGGCTCCGCTTTTCGTTCCGGGGGCAGCGAATACGGCCCGCTTCTCCCCCAGGGCTTCGATCCTGCCGTGGTCCATCACCGCAATGCGGTCCGCCATGCGGTAGACCTCATCCCGGTCATGGGACACCAAAAGCACAGTTTTTCCGAAGGCGCGGATCACGCTGCGCACTTCCCGTTCCAGGCGAAACCGCAGATGGCTGTCCAGGGCGGAAAACGGCTCATCCAGCAGCAAAACATTGGGCCTGGAGACCAGAATACGGGCCAGTGCCACTCGCTGCTGCTGACCGCCGGAAAGCTGGCGCGGATAGCGTTCCGCCAGCTCCCCAAGGCCAAATCCGGCCATGGCCTCTTCCACAGCGGCTTCCTGCCTTGCCTTGTCCCTGTCCCGCTTCGCGCCGGCACGGATATTCTGCCGCACCGTCATGTTGGGAAACAGCGCGTAGTTCTGGAACAGCAGTCCCACCCGGCGCTCCTGCGGAGAGAGGTCTATGCGCTTGTCCGAGTCAAACAGGGTGACTCCGTCCACCTCAATGCGGCCTCTGTCCGGTTTTTCGATGCCTGCGATGCACTTCAAGGTCATGCTCTTGCCGCATCCCGACGCACCCAGAAGCGCCAGCACCTCGTTTTCCGCCTCAAAGCGGACCTTTAGGGAAAAGGAGCCCAATTTCTTTTCTATGTCAACATATACGGACATCTCAGCGGCCCCTCTTTCCTGTTCCGTTCTTCTTTTCCAGCATATTGACCGCCAGCAGCACCACAAAGGAGATGGCCATATTGACCATCACCCACTTGAACGCCAGCGCGTCGTCATTGGTACGCCACAGCTGGTAGACCGTGGTGGAGATGGTGGCGGTACGCCCGGGGGTGTAGCCCGCGATCATGCTGGTGGCGCCGTATTCACCCAGCGCGCGGGCGAAGGCCAGCACGGTCCCCGCCAGAATTCCCTGCTTGCAGTAGGGGATCCGGATGCGCCAGAAGATGTAGGAATTGGACAGTCCCAAGCTTTGCCCGGAATAGGCCAGGGTCTCGTCAAAGGACTCAAACGCGCCTCTGGCGGTGCGGTACATCAACGGAAAGATCACCACCGCGGTGGCCAGAATGGCGGACCACCAGGTCATGGTCAGCTTGATCCCGAAGGTCTCAAGCACCCATGCGCCGATGGGCCGTCTGGGACCGAGCACACGCAGCAGCAGATAGCCCACCACCGTGGGCGGCAGCACCAACGGAAGGGTCAGCACCACATCAAGGATGCCTTTCAGCCAGCGAGGGGCTTTCGCGATATAATACGCCGCAAAGATCCCGAGGAAAAAGATGATCCCGGTGCTGATCCCCGCAATGCGCAGGGAGTTATAAAGAGGAAACCAATCCATCACCGTCACATCCCTTCCCCGAGAACTTCATTCCGGTTTATGCGATGGGAGTAAATCCCACGGCCTCAAACACCGCGTCTGCTCCGTCGCCGGTCAGATACTCCAGAAACGCCTTTGCCGCCTCGGTATGCTTGGAAGCCTTCATCACAGCGGCAGGATAGATCACCTGTCCGCACATTTCAGCGGTGGCGGTATCCACCACGGTGAGCTTGGCGGAGAAAGCGTCCGTCTGATAGATGATGCCGCAGTCCACAGCGGCCTCGCCCACCTGGGTAGTCACTTCCTTGACATTGCCGCCGTAAGTAATACAGCCTGCAGTGGCAGCCTGCTCCTCATCCACATCTAAGTACTTCAGGATCTTCTGCGTATACTGGCCCACGGGCACATCGGAGTTGCCCATTGCCAGCATCACAGAGCCATTCTTCAATCCGGAGGCCAGATCGGCATAGGAGCGGATCCCGGCGGGATTTCCCTCAGGAACAGCCAGCGCCACCTTGTTTTCCAGAATGTTGAAGCGGGTCCCCTCCAGCACAAAGTCCAGACCGTCAGTGTTGACAGCTGGATCCGCGGTGATGTCCAGCTGGTTCATCTGCTTCTGGCCCGCGGAGATGAAAATGTCCACATCGGCGCCCTCCTGGATCTGGGTCTTCAGGGTGCCGGAGGAGTCAAAGTTGAATACAA
>JAQXJQ010000175.1 GCA_029009035.1 Oscillospiraceae bacterium
GGCGCAGTCAAGATGAAAATGGAACAAATGTTTTATTATTTTCCGCTTGCATTTTATGCTCACGCGTGTATAATATTGTCAGAAACAAGTGAACAGGATGTCTTCAGGGCGGGGTGAAATTCCCCACTGGCGGTATAGTCCGCGACCCGCAATTTCCATTGCGGCTGATTCGGTGCAACTCCGAAACCAACGGTCACAGTCCGGATGGAAGAAGATGTGCAAATCCCCTCCCATGATATGCGTTTGCACCTTGAAGTACTGCTGCTTCAAGGGTTTCGTATATTTTGAGGAGGTCTTTTTTATGGAAAAACTGGCAAAACTCTGGGCCGCAATGCAGGAAAATGTGAGCTTCCTGCTGACCTGCCTGCTGGTCTTCGTGGTGCTGTTCGTGGTGGCCATGGCCCTGGAGCGGCTGTGGCTGAAGCCCACCAGGCAGTCTGCCGCCCGCCGTGCGGCCTACATCGGCATCTTCGCCGCCCTGGCCGCCGTCATCATGTATCTGGAGATCCCCCTGCCCTTCGCCCCCAGCTTCTATAAGCTGGACTTCAGTGAGGTGCCCGTGTTCATCTGCTCCTTCTCCATGGGCCCCGTGGCCGGCGTGGTGTGCGAGCTGGTGAAGGTCATTTTGAAGCTGCTGCTCAAGGGCACCACCACCGCCTTTGTGGGCGACTTCGCCAACTTTGCCGTGGGCTGCTCCTTCGTGCTGCCCGCCACCATCTTCTATCACGCCATGAAGAGCAAGAAGGGCGCCATTGCCGGTATGGCGGTGGGCACCGTGTGCATGACGGTGTTCGGCAGCCTCTTCAACGCCGTCTATCTGCTGCCCGCCTTCTCCAAGCTGTACGGGATGCCCCTGGAGGCCATCATCGCCATGGGCACCAAGGTCAACGGCGCCATCAACAGCGTGAGCACGCTGGTCCTGTTCGCCGTGGTGCCCTTCAACCTGCTCAAGGGTGTGGTGGTGTCCGTCATCACCTTCCTGCTCTACAAGCGTATCGAGCGGCTTCTGAAGCTGCGGTAAACCGGCCCATGCCCCATCCGCCTCTCACCGGCGGATGGGGATTTTGCATATTTTGAGAATTTTCTGTGAATATTCCATAAAGGTGTAGCGGAATGACGGAAAGTGTGTTATACTCTTTTCACAAGGAGGACATCTCCTCCCTGAGACGCGCCCCCTGTGGGGCAAAAGGAGCTGAAGAGCATGAAGTTTACATTTACCGAGAAGAAAGTCAACCTGCCCAAGAGACTGCGCGACTATGCGGAAAAGAAAGTCGGCAAACTTGAGAGATACTTTAAGACGGACAGCGAGGCAAATCTGGTCTTCAGTGTGGAAAAGGACCGGAACAAGGTGGAGCTTACCATCCGTTCCGGCAGTACCATCCTTCGGGTGGCGGAGAGCACCTCCGATATGTTCGCCTCTGTGGACGCCGCTGTGACCTCCATGGAGCGCCAGCTGCGCAAGCATAAGTCCCGCCTGGAGAAGCGCCTGCGTCAGGACGCCTTTGAGCGCACCGTGGACGAGGCCTCCACCTTCGTGCCCGAGGTGGAGGAGGTGGGCGACTTTGAGGTGGTGCGCACCAAGAAGTTCTCCATCAAGCCCATGAGCGTGGAGGAGGCCATCCTGCAGATGAATTTGCTGGGCCACAGCTTCTATGCCTTCAAGGACGAGCAGAGCGGGACCTTCGCCGTGGTCTATCAGCGCAACGACGGCGGCTACGGCCTCATTGAGGACGAAGAGGACTGATCCGTTGCATCATGTTATCCCCGCCGACAAGTGTCGGCGGGGATTTTTTCCGCAAAGTGCAACAATGTGCCATGCCCGGGCGTGTATAGGGTGAAAGGAGGTCGGCAGTGTGGAACGAACCAACCGGTTGGAACAATTAGTGGAAGCCCATGGGAATACTCTGCTGCGCACCGCGCTGGCCATCCTTGGCGACCCCTATGAGGCGGAGGACGCGGTGCAGGACGCCTTTCTGAAGTATCTGGAAAAGCTGCCGGAGCTGAGAGATGCCCAGCATGAAAAGGCGTGGCTGCTGAAGGTGACGGCAAACGGCTGCAAAAGCCGTTTGCGGAGCAGAAAGCGCCATCCCGCGGAGGAGCTGCTGGACGTCTATCCCGCCCCCGACGGGGAGAGCGGCGAGGTGGCGGAGGCGGTGCTGAGCCTGCCCGACCATCAGAGGGCGGCGGTGCATCTCTTCTACTACGAGGGGTACTCCACCGAGGAGATCGCCCGTATTCTGGGACAGCGGCCGGGGACGGTGCGCTCCCACCTCAGCAGGGCGCGGGAGAGCCTGCGGCGCACATTGAAAGGAGCGGAACTGTGAAACGATATTCTGATTATATGGACCATATCTCCCTGAGCGACACAGCAAGGGAAAAATGGAAGAACCTGTCGGTTGAGAAGAAGACGGGAGAGTGGAAAAAGTGGGGCGCTGCGGCGGCCGCGGTGGTGCTGGTGGCGGGGGCGGTTGCCATCGGGAGCAGAGGAGGCGGCAGAACCGTGCCCGCCGATGCCCCCGGGATCCCCGTGGCTCCGCCCATTCCCTCCGCTTCTGCAGGTGTGCAGGAGATCGCGCCGGGCGGCGCACCCGATCCGGTCCCCGTCAGCGGCGGCGGATATGAGCTGCGGGAGGGACAGGTGGTAAGCTATTATCTGCTGCCCTATATCAACTATCATCAGCAGCCCGACGAGTTGACGGCTGACTACTCTCTGGCTCCTCCGGGGGCGCTGAGCCGGGAATGTACCGTTGACGATGTGCTGGCCCTTTTGGGGGGTGAGAGTGCGCTGAAAGATCACCTCAACTGGGGCGGTCTGGAGGTGTCCGGCGTGCTGTGGTTCCTGGAGGACGGCACCCCCTGTGCCGCCTTTGTCAACCTGAGCGGCGCGGAGGTGGAGATCCGCGTGGAACTGATGCAGGGTTCTTCGGTTCCGGAGGATGTGATCCTCCCCGACGAGCGCTACAGCCGTGGCATGGTCTGGGATGTGGAATATGTTGCCCTGCGCAATGTGGGCTATGCGGTGGTGGACGGCGTGGAGATGAAGGAGAGCCGCAAGCTGTCCTTCTTTGACCGGGATATGGGGCATAAGCTCACCGTGTACGGCACCGACGCCGGGTATGTGGAGAACCTCTGCGCCCGATTTTTCCGCTGGGCCCATGCGGAAGGGTTTGACCTGACGGCTCTGAGCGTTGACGGCTCGAAGCCCTGGGCGGCTGAAGTGCCGGATACCGGGTCTGATCGGGAGATCTCTGCAGGCGATCCCATGTGGGAAAGCGGCGAATACGGCGGTGAAACTCAGCCCGTTGTGCCGACACAGGGGTAACCAGCATAATATGAAACACGAGCCCGATGGGAGATCCCCCATCGGGCTCGCTTGTTTTTTATTCTCCGGGCGTGCTGGAGAGGACCTTACCCAGGTTCCACAGCGTGGCGGCCTGCTGTGCGGCTTTTAACTGCTCTTCGGCAGAGCGGTACTCCACCTCCACGGTGTGGCATCCGCAGTCCAGGCACATCACATAATAGCACCAGCCGTTCTCCTCTTCCAGCAAAGGGGAGCCGTGGCACAGAGGGCAGTCCAGCAAATTGACTTCCTGATGAATATCCATAGCGATCTCTCCCGTGTTGTTTTGTGCCATTATATCCCAGAGCGTGGGGAAATACAATCTGTTTTTCCGTTTGTTCCCAAGACCTTGCCTTTTTTGCCGCAAACTGGTACAATAGTCCTGAATATTGGACATGACTTTTGACAAGATCAAACCGTAAGGAGGTGGCGGAAATGGCAAGAAGCGCGAATCAAAAGCGGAAGCTGCCTGTTCTGGCCAAGCTGCTGCTGCAGAAAAGCGACGAGGAGCACCCCATTCCCATCAGCGAGATGGTGGAGGAGCTGGAGCGCTGGGGCATGACCGCTGAGCGCAAGAGCATCTATGACGACATGGCGCAGCTGACGGAGCTGGGGCTGGACGTGCAGCACCGGGGCGGCAGGGACGGCGGATGGTTCGTGGGAGAGCGGGATTTCGAGCTGGCGGAGCTGAAGCTGCTGGTGGATGCGGTGCAGTCCAGCCGTTTTCTCACCCAGCGGAAGAGCGCCGCCCTCATCCACAAGCTGGAGGGACTGGCCTCGGTGCATCAGGCCCGGCAGCTTCAGCGGCAGGTCTATGTGGACCGCCGGATCAAGACCATGAACGAGAGCATTTTCTACAATGTGGACAAGCTTCACGCCGCCATCGGCGCCAACCGGGTCATCACCTTCCGGTATTTTGAGTACAACACGAAGAAGGAGCGGGTCTTCCGCCATGAGGGCGCCCGCTATCAGGCGACCCCCTTCGGCCTCATCTGGGACAATGAGAACTATTATCTGGCCGCATGGGACGAGAAGCTGGGGGAGCTGCGCCACTACCGGGTGGACAAGATGGCGGATATCGTCATCAGCTCCGCCGTGGGCACCGCCAGAGGGGATTGGAACCCCGAGGGCTACGCGGGCCGGCATTTCGGGATGTACTCCGGACGAGCCTGCCCCCTGCGCCTGCGCTGCCGCTCCCATTTGGCGGGTGTGGTCATCGACCGCTTCGGCAACGATGTGATGCTGGTGCCCGACGGAGAGGAGCACTTCACTGTCACCGTGGATGTGGTGGCCAGTCCCCCACTGTGGGGCTGGCTCTTCGGCCTGGGCGACGGGGTGGAGATCCTCAGCCCCCAATGGGCGGCGGAGGAGTTCCGGGACAGACTGAAACAGCTGCTGGCGGTATACGAATAACACCCTTTGGCCATACTCCTTCCCAAAGGGAGGGAGCGCCGTGGAGAGCGGAACAGAGCAGGGCAGAAGTCTTTATGAGCTGGGCGCGGGTCTGGCGGGAGCCGGACGGGTGCTTGTGGGAACGGCGGGCGGTTTCGGGGCGCAGGTCGCCGGGACATGCATCGCCTGCGGCGCGGCCATGAGCGGCACAGAGGTGCTCTTTCACGACGGAAGCTGCGCCGCCTGCGGCGTGTGGCTGGCCGGGTATTACGGGCTGAAGGCGGCGGTATTTGTCCGGGAGGAGAAGGGCGCACTGAAGCTCACCGCGACGGATGAAAGGGGCCGCCCGCTCTCCCTGCCGGTATCCCGGAGCCCCGCCGGTGGGGTCGGACGGTGGGACCGGCTGTGGGGCGCGGACAGCGCGTGGGCGGCCCACCGTGCCCGGGGCGCGGGTGCCCCCATGGCGGTGGCGGCAGAGGGGCCCGGGGCGCTGCGGCTTCTGCTGGAGCGCCTGGGCTGCGATGTGGTGGAGCATCCCCGGCCGGACATCCCGCTGCTGTGCAGTGACCGGGAGGGGTTTCATTTGAGACTGTACCAGGGAGGGACGGACCGCGTCCTTCCGGGGGAGGATGCGCTGGCTGCGGCGGCCGCGTGGCTTGGCCGGGAGCGGGCGGTCCCCGCCTTCCGCCATGAGACGATCCGATGAATGCTCCGCCGGTCGACCTTCGACCGGCGGAGTCAGCGTGTCGAAGAACTTCGACACGCTTCTCAGAAATGCAAGCATTTCTTCGATAGGATGCAGTTCGCTGCGTCGCACTCGCTATGCTCGCACGCTTGCGAACTGAGAAGTGTTTTTTCTGAGGCACATGTCCTCAGAAAAAACAGATCTGATTGATTCCGTCATCTGCGGATGACGGAACTCTGCGAGGCTCTTGCGCTTCGTGCGGTTAGATCCGACTTTTTCGACAGTCTGGCTCCGCCGGTCGACCTCCGACCGGCGGAGTTCTTTTGCCCAAAAAAGACGGCGAAAACCTT
>JAQXJQ010000176.1 GCA_029009035.1 Oscillospiraceae bacterium
AGCTTGCCGTTGCAGTCGATGAGGTCCATGGCAGCCTGGGGGCCCACGGAGAGGGCCTTCACATCCAGAAACCGAGCCACATGTTCCGGGCCGAAGATCTTCAGAAAGTCATTGCCCGTCCCCAAGGGGATGTTGGTGACGGCGGCGTTGTCAAAGCCGGCGGCGCCGTTCACCACTGCGTTGAGGGTGCCGTCACCGCCGCAGGCGTAGATGCGCACCGGCTCTCCGCTCTCCGCCGCGGCGCGGGCAAAGCGGGTGGCGTCACCCTCCTTGGCGGTATAGGCGATCTCCCACGGCTCCTCCAGGTCATGAATGGCACGCTCCAGCCTGCGCTCGGTTCTCTTTTTGCCTGCGTTGGGGTTGATGATAAAAAGGTGTTTCATGCTGCACCTCTTTCGCTCTTTTTATTTTACACCGTACATAAAAACATCACATTTTAACATACCATTGTAGAGCTTGCGCTTTTTATCCGCAGGGGCGCCGAAGGTGCGCTCAAACTCCGTGTGAGAGGACAGCAGGTAGAGCTGCCATGTGTCGGGGAATTTCCGCCACGCCCTGCCGAAGGCGCGGTACAGCTCCTCTGCCTCCGCCTTCTCCATGAGGCGCTCCCCGTAGGGCGGGTTGGTGACGATGCGGCCCCGAAGCCCGCCCCAGTGGAACTTGGTGGCGTCGGACACCTCAAAGCGCACGATGTCGTCCACCTCGGCCAGACGGGCGTTGTGCCGCGCCAGCTCCACGGCGGCGGGGTCGATGTCGCCGCCCCAGATCTCGTAATTGCCGTGGAACTCCTTGTCCATGGCCTCGTCGGCGGCGTCCAGCCACAGTCCCGAGGGCAGCCAGCTCCATTTCTGGGCGGCAAAGGAGCGGTTCAGGCCGGGGGCGCGGTTCTTGGCGATGAGGGCGGCCTCGATGGGGATGGTGCCGGAGCCGCAGAAGGGGTCGCAGAAGGGGTCCTTCCCCTTGTAGCGGGAGAGGGACACCAGTGCGGCGGCCAGGGTCTCCCGCAGGGGAGCAAGCACTCCCTGGGCACGGTAGCCCCGCTTGTAGAGGCTGTCGCCGGAGGTGTCCAGCATGAGGGTGACTTCGTCCTTCATGACGGAGAATTGGATCTGGTACACCGCGCCGGTCTCTGGCAGGGTCTCCAAACCATACACCGACCCCAACCTTTTGGCCACGGCCTTTTTCAGGATGGACTGACAGGCGGGGACGGAGTGGAGCTGGGAGCTGATGGTGTAGCCCTTCACGGGGAACTGCCCCTCCCGGGGGATGAAGTCCTCCCAGGGGAGCGCCAGCGCCCCCTGGAACAGCTCCTCAAAGGAGGTGGCGCGGAACACGCCCAGGGAAATGAGCAGCCGCGCTCCGGTGCGCAGGTTGATGTTGATGCGGGGGATGTCCGCCATGGGACCCCGGCACAGCACCCGGCCGTTTTCCGCCCGGACATCGGCAAGCCCCAGCTTTTTCAGTTCATAGGCGACCATGCTCTCCACACCCATGAGGGCGGGGATGACAAACTGCAAATTCTGATCCATTTCGGCGCTCCAGACTTTTTGAAAAATTGTTCGGTCGGTCTTGACCTTACACCTGCTGTAAGGTGTAGAATTCCATTGAAGCTGGATACAGTATATCGGAAAAGCGGGGGGTTGGCAATCGCTTTCCTACATTTTCTTTTACATTTCCCCGCGGATGTGCTATACTGTGGTCACAACTCGGAAAGGAGTATCGCACTATGATGTATAAGCTCATCTGGCTGGCGCTGCTGATCCTCTTCGCCGTGGGCGAGGCGGTTTCCGTGGGGCTGACCTCCATCTGGTTTGCCGCCGGTTCCCTGGTCGCCCTGGTGGCGGCGCTGCTGGGCGGCCCGCTGTGGCTCCAGATCGTGCTGTTTATTCTGGTCTCCGCCCTGTGCCTGCTGGCCATCCGTCCGCTGGCCCGGAAGTACCTGAATAATCATGTGGAGGCCACCAATGCGGACCGTGTCATCGGAAGCGACGCCAGAGTCACGGAGGAGATCGACAACCTCCGGGGCAAGGGCGCTGTGGTCGTGGGCGGCATCACCTGGACCGCCAGAAGTGAGAACGACGCCGTCATTCCTGTGGGAGCGCTGGTCAAGGTGCGCAGGATCGAGGGCGTCAAGGTATTTGTGGAATTATGTAAGGAGGAAACAGCATGCCAAATCTGAACAGTATCATCAGCATCGTCATCACCGTGGCCATCATCGTTGTGGTCCTGGCCATCATCGCCGCCAACATCCGGGTGGTGCAGCAGTCCAAGGCCGCCGTTGTGGAGCGCCTGGGCGCCTTCCGCGCTGTGTGGGGCGTGGGCCTGCATGTGAAGATCCCCTTCGTGGAGCGCATCGTCAAGGTGGTGTCCCTGAAGGAGCAGGTGGCTGATTTTCCCCCTCAGCCCGTTATCACCAAGGATAACGTCACCATGCAGATCGACACCGTGATCTATTTCCAGATCACCGATCCCAAGCTCTATACCTACGGCGTGGAACATCCCATGAACGCCATTGAGAACCTCACCGCCACCACCCTGCGTAACATCATCGGCGATATGGAGCTGGACCAGTCCCTCACCAGCCGCGACGTCATCAATTCCCGTATGCGCGCCATTCTGGACGAAGCTACCGATCCATGGGGCATCAAAGTCAACCGGGTGGAACTGAAGAATATCATTCCGCCCAAGGAAATCCAGAACGCCATGGAGAAGCAGATGAAGGCCGAGCGTGAGCGCCGTGAGTCTATCCTCCAGGCCGAGGGCACCAAGCAGTCCCAGATCCTGGTGGCTGAGGGCGAGAAGCAGTCCGCCATCCTCCGCGCCGACGCCGA
>JAQXJQ010000177.1 GCA_029009035.1 Oscillospiraceae bacterium
CGCGCTCTGGCGGAGCTGATGGGCAAGGCCACCGGCTACTGCAAGGGCCGCAGCGGTTCCATGCACATTGCCGATTTCACCAAGGGCAATCTGGGCGCCAACGCCATCGTGGGCGGCGGCATCCCCATCGCCACCGGCGGCGCTCTGGCCCTGAAGATGCAGAACAAACCCAACGTGGCTGTGGCCTTCTTCGGTGACGGTGCCTCCAACCAGGGCACCTTCCACGAGTCCATCAACTTGGCTGCTGTCTGGAAGCTGCCCTGCATCTATGTTGTGGAGAACAACCAGTTCGGCATGACCGTGCCCGTGTGGCAGTCCACCTCTGTCGAGGATATCTCCGTCCGCGGCACCGCTTACGGCATCCCCGGCGAGACGGTGGACGGCAACGACGTGGTGGCCGTGTACGAGGCGTTCGCCCGTGCCAAGGAGCGCGCCCTGAAGGGCGAAGGTCCCTCCATCATCGAGTGCAAGACCTACCGCTGGCGCGGTCACTGGACCGGAGACCCCGAGGTGTACCGCACCCGCGAGGAGGTGGAAGAGTGGAAAGAGAAAAAAGACCCCATCAAGCTCTTCCGCGCTTACATGCTCAAGCACAAGCTGGCTACCAAGAAGGAGTTGGACGAGATCGACACAGCCGCCGCTGAGAAAATGGCCAAGGCCGTGGAATTCGCCATGAACAGCCCGGAGCCCGATCCGGCTCACGTTCTGGACGATGTGTTCTATGAGGGTTAAGGGGGGTACGAAATCATGGCTAATATGACTTACGCACAGGCGATCCGCAAGGTCATTCAGGAAGAGATGCGGCGCGATGAAAAGGTCTTCGTCATGGGCGAGGACGTGGAAAAGCTGGGCGGTGTATTCGGTACCACCCGGGACCTGTACAAGGAGTTCGGCACGGACCGTATCCGCAACACCCCTATCTCCGAATCCGCTATCGTGGGCACTGCGCTGGGCGCCGCCTGTGCCGGTATGCGTCCCATTGCAGAGCTGATGTACTGGGACTTTGCTTTCGTCTGTGCTGACCAGATCTTCAACCAGATGGCAAAGACCCGTTACGTTTTCGGCGGCAACGCCAAGATCCCCATGGTCCTGCGCAGCCAGCAGGGCACCGGCCGCGGCAACGCTGCCACCCACTCCCAGTCCCTGGAGAGCATTTTCATGCACATTCCTGGCCTGAAGGTGGCCTGCCCCTCCACGCCCGCCGAGGCTGCGGGCCTGCTGCGCACGGCCATCCGGGATGATAACCCTGTCTGCTTCTTCGAGCATAAGGCTCTGTACATCACCAAGGGCGAGGTCCCCGACGATCCCGAATTCATGATCCCCTTCGGCAAGGCCGATATCAAGCGCGAAGGCACCGATGTCACCATCGTCACCAACCTGCTGTACGTCAGCCGCGCTCTCCAGGCTGCCGATGAACTGGCGAAAGAGGGCATCTCCGCCGAGGTCATCGACCCCCGCACCCTGGTGCCCTTCGACTATGACACCGTGGCTGAGAGCGTAAAGAAGACCGGCCGCCTGGTGGTGGTCCATGAGGCCCACGAGAACAACGGCTGGGGCGCCCAGGTGGTCTCCAAGGTCAGCCAGATGGTATTCCCCTATCTGGATGCAGCTCCCCGGCACATCGGCGCCAAGGCCTGCCCCCTGCCCTTCAATCCCGGTCTGGAAGCCGCCGTCATTCCCAGCGTGAAAGAGATCGTGGATGCCTGCAAAGCCGCCATGTACCGTTAAAACAGGAGGGTTTGACAATGGCTTCAATCGTAATCATGCCCAAGCAGGGCCTTATGATGGAGGAGGGCACTCTCACCAAATGGCTGAAAAAGGAAGGTGAGGAAGTCATCGCCGGCACTCCCCTCTTTGAGATGGAGACCGACAAGCTGACTATCACCATGGACGCCGAGGTGTCCGGCACCCTGCTGAAGATCATTCATCCCGAGGGCGACGTGGTGCCCATCACCCAGCCCATCGCCATCGTGGGCGCTCCCGGTGAGGACATTTCCGCCCTTCTGGGCGGTGAGGCCCCCGCCGCCGAGGCCGCCCCCGCAGAAGCTGCCGCCCCCGTGGAAGCATCTTTCGCCGAAGCTGCCGCCCCCGCTGTGGAACGCGCCCCCGGCGAGCGGGTCTTCTCCTCTCCCCGAGCCCGCCTGCGGGCGGAAGAAAACGGCGTGGATATCGCCGCTGTCCCCGGCTCCGGCCCCGACGGTCTGGTGATGGAACGGGACGTGCTGGGATATATCGCCAACAAGCCCGCCGTCACGCCGCGGGCCGCCACCGTGGCCACGGCCCAGGGCATTGACCTGTCCGGCGTCACCGGCACCGGTGCGAACGGCAAGATCACCACCGCTGACCTGCCCGGCGCCGCGCCTGCGGCTGCCGCCGCACCTGTTGCCGCTCCTGCCGTTGCACCCGCAGTCAACACTGCCCCCACCGATGTTGAGGCTCCCGCAGGCCAGCTG
>JAQXJQ010000178.1 GCA_029009035.1 Oscillospiraceae bacterium
CTCCCCTGTGTAAGGGGAGGTGTCTGCCCGAAGGGCAGACGGAGGGGTTGTTTTACCGCACTGCCCTTTCCTCGCGGCATAGCCGCTGCGGCCTACGCTAAAAATATGCCACCGGCATATTTTCTTAACGCTGCGGGGGCGACAGCCCTTATGCGTGTTTTTGGTTTCTTTTTGCACGGGCAAAAAGAAACTCGCCGGAGGCATACACAAGGGGGCCCGCTGCAGAACGAAAGCTCTGCAGCGGACCCCCTTGTGCTTATTTCTTTTTCCCTGCCCGAAAGCCCTGCTCCCGCAGCTCCTTCAGATGCTCTGCCAGAGACCACTCTGTGCGGAAGGGAGTGAAGAAGTGGTATTTCCGCTTGGCCTCCTCGTGCCGCTTGCGGATCTGGAGCTTCAGCGCTTCATAGCGCACCACCACGTCGTTCTCCACGGCGAACTGCTTGACCTTCACCACCAGCTGGGCGGAGTGGACCACATCAATGATGAAGACGCCGAAGAACAGGCCCACCACAAAGGAGAAGGCCAGATTTTCCGACAGCCACCGCAGGGCGTGAAGGATGCGGGGGTGGATCAAAAAGTAGTAGAGCGCGCCCATCACCGCCCAATAGAGGGAGAACTTGGGGCAGATGATGCCGTTGAGGTTGCCCCACTCGTTGGTGTAATCCCACAGGCGGACATGGAACGCATTCAGCGCGATGCAGCCGGCGATGTACTCGATGACGGTCATGCACACAGCCATGATGGCGAAGAGCACGATCTTATTCCACAGGGGGCTTCCGGTGAAATCCAGACGCTCCAGAGAGGCAATGAGGAACAGCACGCACAGCCCGCAGCCGTACAGGGGCAGATAGGGCCCCACGCAAAAACCGGGGTTGATCCATTTGCGTTCCGGGTTGTTGTCGGAGATAAAGCGCCGGTAGAACAGCTCCAGGACCCAGCCCAGCACGGAGCCGATGAAAAACAGGAACGCCAGCACCAAAAACAGGTTCATAGGCCGTTCTCCTCGTACCAGGCCTCAAAGATCCCGGCGATCTGGGGGACGACGGACTTGATCTCCACGCCCGTGGTATTGACGCACAGGTGGTAGTGGCGCATATCGCCCCAGCGGTAGTCGGCGGCGAGGTCGTGGTTGGCGGCGCGGGCCTTGTCGATCTGGCGCATCCGCTTTTCGTACTCCTTGTCCGTCAGGTTCTCTCCGGCGGAGGCACGCTCACGGCAGCGGGCGATCTTGGCCGGGGTGTCGGCATAGATGAAGAGCTTGAAGGGGTGGAGATCCTCCAGCAGCGCGTCGGCGCTTCTGCCCACGATGACGCAGTCGCCCTGTTCGGCCAGCTCACGCACGATCTTATTCTGCCGCCCCAGCAGGGCCGCGGAATCGCTGAGACCTGCGGCTGCGGCAAAGGAGTGGGAGAAGGTCAGGGGGAAGCTCTGGGCGGCCACGGGCATCTCCAGCCTGCGCTCCACATACTTCTCGTCCAGATCGGTCTCCCGGGCCAGGGCGGTGATGATCTCCCGGTCGTAGTAGGCGATGTTCAGCGCGTCGGCAAGACGCTTGCCCACCTCCCGTCCGCCGCTGCCGAACTCTCTGCTTACGGTGATCAGTTTCATATGATGTTCTCCTTTCCTGAGGTTGTGGAAATGAACCCCCTGCGGCAGGACCGCAGGGGGCGTTGTGCTCACGAAACGCTCAGAACTCTGCGTTGCCAACGGTTCTCGGATGGAGCTCAACGTCGCGAATGTTGGACACGCCGGTGAGGTACATGACCATGCGCTCGAAGCCCAGGCCGTAGCCGGCATGGCGGCAGGAGCCGTAGCGGCGCAGATCCAGGTACCACCAGTAGTCCTTGGGGTCCAGACCCAGCTCCTTCATGCGCGCCTCCAGCACGTCGATGCGCTCCTCGCGCTGGGAGCCGCCGATGATCTCACCGATGCCGGGCACCAGGCAGTCGGCGGCGGCCACGGTCTTGCCATCGTCGTTGCGGCGCATATAGAAGGCCTTGATCTCCTGGGGGTAGTCGGTGACGAACACGGGGCGCTTGAACACCTGCTCGGTGAGGAACCGCTCGTGCTCGGTCTGCAGGTCGCTGCCCCACTCCACGGGGTAGTCGAACTCGCTGTTGTGCTCCTTGAGGATCTCGATGGCCTCGGTGTAGGTCACCCGGCCGAAGTCGGAGTTGGCCACGTGCTCCAGGCGCTCCACCAGACCCTTATCCACGAAGGAGTTGAAGAAGGCCATCTCGTCGGGGCAGCGCTCCATGACGAACTTGATGATATACTTGATCATCTCTTCCGCGGTGTTCATATAGTCGTTGAGGTCGGCGAAGGCCATCTCCGGCTCGATCATCCAGAACTCGGCGGCATGGCGCTGGGTGTTGGAGTTCTCGGCGCGGAAGGTGGGGCCGAAGGTGTAGACGTTGCCAAAGGCCATGGCGAAGTTCTCGGCGTTGAGCTGGCCGGACACGGTGAGGTTGGCGTGCTTGCCGAAGAAGTCCCGGCTCCAGTCCACGCTGCCGTCCTCCAGACGGGGGGGATTGGCCATGTCCAGTGTGGTGACCTGGAACATCTCACCGGCGCCCTCACAGTCGGAGGCGGTGATGAGGGGGGTGTGGATATACACAAATCCACGGTCCTGGAAGAAGCAGTGGATGGCGTGGGCGGCGACGCTGCGCACCCGGAAGGTGGCGGAGAACAGGTTGGTGCGGGGGCGCAGGTGCTGAATGGTGCGCAGGAACTCCACGCTGTGGCGCTTTTTCTGCAGGGGATAGTCGGGGGAGGAGACGCCCTCCACCACGATGGAGTCGGCCTTCAGCTCCAGAGGCTGCTTGGCCTCGGGGGTGAGGACAACGGTGCCCTTCACGATGAGAGCCGCGCCCACATTCTGACCGGCAATCTCCTTATAGTTATCCAGAGCGTTGGCGTCCATGACGATCTGGAGATTTTTGAAGCAGGAACCGTCATTCAGCTCGATAAAGCCGAAGGTCTTCATATCACGGATGGTCCGTGCCCAGCCCATGATGGTCACGGTCTTGCCGGCGTACTGCTCGCTGTCGGCAAAGACGGAGGCGATGGTAATGCGATCCATGGAAATTCCCTCATTTCAAATTATTAGGATAATAGGTGTAGTATACCATTTTTGTCCGGTTTTGCAAGGGGTTCCGGACACAGTTTTGCGTTTTTCCCCTTCGCTGTCCCCAAAATATCCGCAAAAAAACAAAAATGATCCATTGACATCATTGCATTAAAGTGTTATAGTGGCGGAAACGACAGGCAGATCTCCGCCTGCCAGGGGAGGCTGCCTTCCCACAGTTCGAGGATAGTTTGGAGGAATTTTTTATGAAAAGGACCAAGCGGATCGCGGCGCTGGCTATGGCGCTGGTTCTGGCTGCAAGCCTGATGGCCTGCGGCAGCAAGAAGAAGGATACCTTTACCGTGGGTGTGTGCCAGCTGGTGCCCCATGTGGCGCTGGACGCCGCCACCCAGGGCTTTACCGACGCGCTGAAGGAGGCCTTCGGCGATAAGGTCACCGTTGATGTCCAGAACGCCGCCAGCGATCCCGCCACCTGCGCTTCCATCGTCAACGGTTTTGTCTCTTCCGGCGTGGATCTCATTATGGCCAACGCCACTCCCGCCCTGCAGGCTGCCGCCGCCGCCACCAACACCATTCCCGTGCTGGGCACTTCCGTGACCGAGTACGGCGTGGCCCTGAGCATCAAGGACTTTAACGGTCTGGTGGGCACCAATGTCTCCGGCACCTCCGACCTGGCTCCTCTGGATCAGCAGGCTGCCATGATCAAGCAGTGGTGCCCTGACGCCGAGGTCGTGGGACTGGTCTACTGCTCCGCTGAGGCCAACAGCCAGTATCAGGTGGATGAGGTCCAGAAGTATCTGGAGGGCATGGGCCTGACCTGCACCCAGTATCCCTTCGCCGACTCCAACGACATGGCTTCCGTAGTCACCGACGCCGCCAAGTCCAGCGATGTGCTCTATGTTCCCACCGACAACACCGTGGCTTCCAACACCGGTATTGTGGACAACATCTGCCGTCCTCTGGGCGTCCCCGTCTTCGCCGGTGAGGAGGGCATCTGCGCCGGCTGCGGCGTCGCCACTCTGTCCATCAGCTACTATGATCTGGGCGTTGCCACCGGTAAGATGGCCGCCAAGATCCTGAAGGGCGAGGCCAAGGTGTCCGAGATGCCCGTTGAGTACGCCCCCGAGTTCACCAAGAAGTACAACAAGGCCATCTGCGACGAGCTGGGCATCACCGTGCCCGCCGGCTATGTGGAGATCGGCTGATTTCAAATTGAATTACGCTCTGTACCGGGGGAGGAGTGCCTTCCCCGGTACAGTCGTCCAATGACAAGAGAGGAAATCTGACGCTTATGCTGAGTTTTTTGAACGCCCTGCCCGGCGCCGTCTCCCAGGGCCTCATCTGGGGCATCATGGCCATCGGCGTGTACATCACCTATAAGATCCTGGACATCGCCGATCTGACCGTGGACGGCTCCTTCTGCACCGGCGGTGCCACCTTTGCCGTGCTGTTCGGCAAGGGCGTGAACATCTGGGTCGCCCTGCTGTGCGCCATCATCGCCGGTGTGCTGGCCGGTCTGGTCACCGGCCTTCTCCACACCTTCTGCGGCATCCCCGCCATTCTCTCCGGTATTCTGACCCAGCTGGGTCTGTGGTCGGTGAACCTGGCCATCATGTCCATGAAGGCCAATGTGTCCATCAACATCATCGACTCCGAGATCCTGAACAAGCTGCTGGTCTCCCTGCGCTTCGTGCAGGACGTGGCCAAGGGCAACCGTCCCTTCTACCGCCACCCCATCTTCGTGGTGGGCGTGTTCACCGTG
>JAQXJQ010000179.1 GCA_029009035.1 Oscillospiraceae bacterium
AGTGTTTTTTCTGAGGCACATGTCCTCAGAAAAAACGGATTTCACTTTATTCCGTCATCTGCGGATGACGGAACTCTGCGAGGCTCTTGCACTTCGTGCAGGTAAATCTGGCTTTTTCGACAGTCTGACGCGCTCCCGCTGCAAACAGCGGGAGCGCGTTTTTTCGCTTATTCATTTGCTTCTTTTTTCATCTTGAGCTCATCAAAGGCCAGTACGGACCAGAAGAGCATGGCGCCGATCTGCACCTCAAAAATGTTAAAAAAGATGCCGAACCAGCCGATGGTAATGCACAGGAATATCTTCAGCGGCTCTTTGCGGAAGAACACAAGAATGGAGATCAGGAACGCGCCGAAGAGCAGTACGCCCAAGGCGCCGTTTTCCGCTATCACCTTGATGTATTCGTTGTCGGCATAGAAGCCGGACCAGAGCTTATACTTCTCGTTCAGCGGATTTTCGTAGTTCAGGCCCGCAGCCGAACCGAACGTGCCGAAGCCGGCGCCCATCACGGGATAGTCCCTGAAAATGGCAAGACCCGTCTTGATGGAGAAAATGCGGCCGTTATAGGCGCTGCGCTCGATCTCCCGGTCCGTGAAGCTGTTGTCCAGCCGGTTGCCGAGGCCGATGCTGGGATCGCCTGCACCGTTCCAGGTGGGCAGCTCATTTGTCCGGTGATGCCAGATGGCCACCTGCTTGGTGATCATATAGCCGCTGCCGCTGATGACGGCAACGGTGAGCAGCATAGCCAGCACACGGCGATAGGGAAAGTTCTTGCGGTTCTTCACCACGAAATAGACCGCAAACACACCAATACCCAGCGCAAAAATGATAAAGGAGGATCTGGACATGGACAGCAGCAGGCCCAGAACATTGATGCCATACCAGACGCAGCCGGTCTTTCGGCCGTAGGCCAGGTATGCGATCAGGCACAGGAACACGGTGAGCACCAGAAACAGGCCGTAGGTGTTGGGGTTCCCGAAGAGGCTGTACACACGGGGACGGTTTGCAAGCTCGATTCTCTCCAGCCACTCCGGAGGAAAGAGGATCTTTTTGTTGAAGGCTCTTTCGATCAAGCCAAAAAACACCAGAATGGCAGACATCACATTGAGGGTATCCAGCAGAAAGTTGAACTCCCGCTTGCCAAACTTCAGATTGCGGATGACGAAGTAAAAAATATAGTAGATCCCGATGCTGCGCAGCTGGAAAACGACCCGGCCCACGCCCAAATGCTGGAAGAAAACGGTATTCACCGCACCCACCGCCACAAAGGCGATGAGCAGCCAGTCATGAACGCGGAATTGATAGCGCAGGCGGATGGCCACGGAGTACCAGACAAACAAAACCAGAATAATGAGGTCGGGAATGATCTTCACATAGCTGCCCAAAGCACGCTCCAGCACGCTGCGCAGGGGAATGAACACGCAGAAAAACAGCAGGGCAAAAAACGCAGCCAGTTTCAGCTTGCCCAGCTCATCCTCTCCGGCCTGGGCAATGATCTCGTCCATTGCCGCCTTTCTCTCTCTCAATGACATAGACTTTTCTCCTTTGTCTGCGTTATTCCTGGATATGAATGTGATTGTTGATGTGGTTGATACAGTAACAATGGTATCCGCTGCACTTGGAGCAGTAGCGGAACTCCATATCCGGCTCCATGGCGTCGGTGACGCCGCAGACGGCACATTTGCGGGTATACCCCTGGTTTTGGGCCTCCTGCCGGACTTTCTGCGCCTGCTTCTGCACCTTCTTGAAGTTCACCACCTTGGGGTCGTGGCGATACCTGGTGCGCCCCAGTTTCGCACTCCAATGGGGCCAGGTAAAGATGAAGAAGTTGATGATGCTGGCCAGAGGCACCAGAGCCGCAGACCAGATCCCCGCCCGGAACAGCTTCACCGAGTCCACCAGAATCAGCACCACATCCACAATGGCCATCCACTTCATCTTGACGGGCACCACAAAGAACAGCAGCACCGTGGCCTCTCCGAACATGACGGACAGAACAAGGAAGATGGACAGGTTCAGATAATAGGACAGGCTCATGGGGTAAACGATCCGCTGGCTCAGACCCAGGATCAGGCCCAGCACCACGGACAAGACTGCCCCGGAGAGATAGAACAGGTTAAATTTGGCCGTTCCCCACTGGCGCTCCAGCATGGAGGCGATCCAGTAGTAGAAGTAGCAGCCCAGCAGCAGGTAGAAGGGGTTGCTGCTGTTGGGCACCACCAGCCATGTCACCAGGCGCCAGAGCTGCCCCTGATACACGATGCGGTAGGGCACAAAGGTGAGATAGCCCAGCCAGCTCACCCCCACCGCACTGCCCAGTACACTTGCCAGCCACACGGCGATCTGGGCAAACACCAGGATCTTCATGAGGTTTGGGATGCCAAATCGGGGGTGCTTGGCGCAAAAGCGGTCAATGGGACCGTATCCGTTGTGATAATTCAATCAAATGCCTCCTTCGTTGCCAGGCTCATGGGGTCATCATATCTGAGGACAAACCGCCCTGCGGTCTGTTCAGTCCGCATTATCATAATATATTCCCCGGGAAAAATAGTCAACAAACTGTAAATCATTTGTAAAGGTCCACCAGATTGACCAAAATTTCCACCACCCGGTCCATATCCTCCGCGGCCACGCACTCCAGGGGCCCATGGAAGTTGTACCCTCCGGTGCCCAGATTGGGACAGGGCAGCCCCATGAAGGAGAGGCGTGCGCCGTCGGTGCCGCCCCGGATGGGCTCCACCGTGGGAGCGACCCCGGCCATCTCCGCCGCCTTTTTGGCGTTGTCGATGAGATGCATGCATTCGGTCAGTTTCTCGCTCATGTTATAGTAGCTGTCCTTCATGGTCAGCTCCACCTTTGCCGTGGGGTGGGCGGCCTGCACCTGGGCACAGGCGGACTCCATCAGGGCCTTCTTTTCCCCAAACTTCTCCCGGTCATGGTCGCGGATGATGTACTCCATGCGGGCGAAGGCGGTGGTGCCCTCCAGCCGGTCCAGGTGGAAGAAGCCCTCGTACCCCTCGGTGCGGGCGGGGATGGCGTCGGCGGGCAGCTTGCCGTTCAGCTCCTGAGCGATGAGCAGGGCGTTTTCCATGATGTTCTTGGCGGAGCCGGGGTGCACCGACACGCCGGTGATGTCCACCCTGGCGCCCGCCGCGTTGAAGTTCTCAAACTCAATGGAGCCCGCGGCGCCGCCGTCCACGGTGTAAGCGTACCGCGCCCCAAAGGCGGGCACATCGAAATGGTCCGGACCTTCGCCGATCTCCTCGTCGGGGGTGAAGGCGATGCACAGCTTCCCATGGGGCAGAGCTTCGCTGAGAATACGCTCGCAGAGCGTCATGATCTCAGCCACGCCCGCCTTGTCATCCGCGCCCAAGAGGGTGGAGCCGTCGGCGGTGATGAGGGTCTTGCCCTCCAGATCCTTCAGGAAGGGGAAGTCGGAGACCTTGATGACCCGTCCCTCTCTGGGCAGGACCACATCGCCGCCGTCATAATTCTCATGGAGGATGGGGTCTACATTCTCGCCGGAGAAGGCGGGAGCGGTGTCCATATGGGCCAAAAAGCCCAGGGCGGGGGCGTCCTCACAGCCGGGGGTGGCAGGAATATGGCCGGTGACGATGCACCAGCGCTCGTCCAGTTTCACATCGGACACGCCCAGTTCCCGCAGCTCCTTCTCCAGCATCCGGGCCAGATCCCACTGGCAGGGGGTGGAGGGGGTCACGCCGGTATCCTCGGCGGACTGGGTGTGAATTTTGGCGTACTTCAAAAAGCGCTCATAAGCTCTCATATTGACACTCTCCTTATCGAATGATGGGGCTGGTGCTCCACTCCGCGCCGCAGGGGACGGGAGTCCGGCGGCACAGCGCATAAAAATCGGTACAGCGGGCCTCCAGCTCCATAAGCGGGATGCCCTTGCCGTGGACAGGTTTGGTGATCACGGGCAGAGGGGTATGCAAACCCTTCAGCACCTCTCTTCCCCTCTCGTTGGCTGCCAGCACCCGCAGGTAGGGCGGGGTTTGGGGGCGGTCGCTCTGCTTCAGTCCCAACGCCGCCCACAGCACCATGCGGCGGATGCGGGCATGGGCATAGCGCTTGGTCTTCGCAAGCCCGTACAGTTCCTCCAGACTCACCGCCTGACGGGACGCGCTGTAAAGCCGGTTGGCGAGTCCCTCGCCGCTGTCGGGCAGGGCCTCAAAATCGCTGAGCGTCATGGAGCGCAGGGCGGCCAGCACCGCACGCTGCGCGAATATCAATCCGGCGGGGTTGTCCGCAGGGATACACCCCTCCAGGATCTCCTTTCGCAAATGGGAGGCCGAGGGATAGTCGGGGTGCTCCCCACCGTCATGACCCGCCCCCACCCGGGGAACGGCGATGACCCTGGGGTCAAAATCCAGCCGGCGGGCAGCTTTGAGGTACTCCACCCCCAAATTGTCGTTTGCCCCCTTGAGGCAGGCGGCTCCCGCCTCCCCCAGCAGCTCCTCCGCCGCCCGCTGGCGGCAGAGGGCAAAGGGCAGGCCTTCGTCCAGATGGCTGCGCAGGGCGGCCCCGAACTGCTCTGAGTCCAGCGCTGCCGCCGCCCGCTTCAGGGCCTCCCCGTCCCCCGACTCGCTGCCGAAGGAAAGGGTGTCCACGCCGGCCTCTCTCAACAGGTAGACGCTGCCAAAGGCAAAATGTTCCGCGGAAGACGCCGCCCAAACCGTGGGCAGCTCCAGGACCAGGTCCGCCCCGCCCTCCAGCGCGGCTTTGGCCCGGCTCCACTTGTCGGCAACGGCGCAGTCCCCCCGCTGGACAAAGTTGCCGCTCATGGCGCACACCACGGCGCACTCGCCCACACGGCGGCGGGTCTCAGCGATCTGATACCCGTGCCCGGCATGAAAGGGGTTATATTCCGCCACAATGCCCACGATCTTCATCCTCTACCCACCGCCTTTCCTGCTTTTTTCAGAAAATATGGAAAACCCCTTGTCCTTTCCCGGAAAAAGGGATAAAATAATTCATGCTTTTAGTATTGTAAACAAATCCCCGGAATAAGTAAACAATATTTTTTAAGGAGTGTCAAATACATGAAAGTTCTCGTGATCAACGCCGGCAGCTCTTCCCTGAAGTACCAGCTGCTGGACACCGAAACCCAGGATGTTCTGGCCAAGGGTCTGTGCGAGCGCATCGGCATTGACGGCAAGTTCACCTACAAGGCTCCCGGCAAGAACACCATCGACGCCGTGGATGTGGCGATGCCCACCCATTCCGAGGCCATCCAGGCCGTTCTGAACGCCCTGGTGGATCCCGCCAACGGCGTCATCGCCTCCATGGACGAGATCGACGCTGTGGGTCACCGCGTGGTTCACGGCGGCGAGACCTTCGCCTGCTCCGTGAAGATCGACGACAAGGTGATGGCCGCTCTGGAGGAGTGCATCCCCCTGGCTCCCCTGCACAACCCCGCCAACATCACCGGCATCAAGGCCTGCCAGGCCTGCATGCCCGGCGTGCCCATGGTGGCCGTGTTCGACACCGCCTTCCATCAGACCATGCCCCCCGTGGCCTACACCTACGCCCTCCCCTATGAGTACTACGAGAAGGACAAGGTTCGCCGCTACGGCTTCCACGGCACCTCCCACAAGTATGTGGCTCAGCGGGCCGCCGCCATGCTGGGCAAGGATGCTTCCGAGCTGAAGCTCATCTCCTGCCACCTGGGCAACGGTTCCTCCGTCACCGCCGTGGACGGCGGCAAGAGCGTGGACACCTCCATGGGCTTCACTCCCCTGGCCGGTCTGCCCATGGGCACCCGCTCCGGCGATCTGGACGCCGGCATTCTGGAATACCTGATGGGCAAGTACGGCTATGACATCAAGGAAATGGTCAGCATTCTGAACAAGAAGTCCGGCGTGCAGGGCGTTTCCGGCGTGTCCTCCGACTTCCGTGACTTGGAGAACGCCCACAAGGAGGGCAATGAGCGTGC
>JAQXJQ010000180.1 GCA_029009035.1 Oscillospiraceae bacterium
AGGTGGCCAGACGGATGGTATTGGCGATGATAAACAGGGAGACGCAGGCCAGGATCACCACCAGAATGGTGGCCAGCGCCGTTGCCACATTGCGCACCGCCACAAAGCCCTCGGCCACCTCGCCCTCGGCGCGGCACTTGGCCACGCCCTCCAGGTTGCTCACCGCGCTCACGGTCTGGTTAAATCGGCTCAGGTCCTGCACCCGGATGGCCAGACGGTCCCGGAACACCTCGTCCGGCAATGTGGCATACAGCCCGTCCTGCTCTCTGCCCGCCAGATAAGCCGCCTTGGCCTCCTCGCGGCTGACAAAGGTGACATCCGCCACATTGGGGGTATTTCGCACCCGGTTGATGAGCGCCTCGATCTGTGCGTCGCTGTAATCCTCCTCGATGTACGCCAGGAATTCGTTTTCGTTCTCCAGCTTGCCCAGCATATTGTCGGCATTGACCGCCACCAGGGCGAAGCTGCCCATAATAATGAGGCAGGCCACGATCATGCACACGGCGGCAAAGGACATCAGGCCGTGGGAGAAGATACTGAGGAAGCCTTCCTTGATAAAATAGCCCAAGTTCAGTCTGCGTTTCATACCTTGTAGTAGCCTCCCTCTGCGTCGCTGACCAGCACGCCTTCCTTGATGGCCACCACACGCTTGGAGAAGCGGTCCACCAGCTCCTTCTCATGGGTGACCACCAGCATGGTGGTACCCAGAGAGTTGATCCGCTCCAACAGCGTCATGATCTCCAGCGAGCGCTGGGGGTCCAGATTGCCCGTGGGCTCATCGGCAATGATCATCTGGGGGTTATTGACCAGCGCGCGGGCAATGGCCACACGCTGCTGCTCACCGCCGCTCATCTCGTTGGGATAAACATCGGCCTTGTCCCCCAGCCCCACCAGATCCAGCACATAGGGAATGCGCTTGCGCATCCCTCTGGGGGAGGCGCCCACCGCCCGCATGGCAAACTCCAGATTGCCCCACACCGTCTTCTTCTCAATGAGTCGGAAATCCTGGAACACCACACCCAGGGTGCGGCGCATATAGGGGATCTGCCAGCTGCGAATGTTGTTCAGGTTGTAACCGTTCACCACGACCCTACCCTGGGTAGACCGCTCTTCGCCGGTGAGCAGCTTGATAATGGTGGACTTTCCGGAACCGGACGGCCCCACCAAAAACACAAATTCTCCGTCGTCAATGCGGAGATTCATGCCGTTGAGCGCTTTGGTCCCGTTGTCGTACTCTTTCTCTACATCAACCAGTCGTATCATAAAAATGGCATCTCCATTGTAACCGTTTTGTAACCATATGGGCACAATATATAGCTTATTATATCGGTTCCTTCGGGGCCTGTCAACAAAATACGACCGGGTATCTCTAAAATATACAGAAAAATTATGTAAACTTTTTGTGACAAAAAAGCAGCCCGCAGAACACTGCGGGCTGCTCCATATGCCGTTTGAAATGGGTCCGGTGCTCTCAGGACTCCACACCGCGGGAAATGAGGTACTTCTTGACCATGAGCGCCACCTTGAAGGTGATGGCGTCGTCAAACTCACGCAGATCCAGGCCGGTAAGCTTCTTGATCTTCTCAAGACGGTACACCAGGGTGTTGCGGTGGACAAAGAGCTTACGGGCGGTCTCGGAGACATTCAGGTTATTCTCGAAGAACTTGTTGATGGTGAACAGCGTCTCCTGATCCAGCGCATCAATGGGGTTCTTCTTGAACACTTCCTGCAGGAACATCTCGCACAGGGTGGTGGGCAGCTGGTAGATCAGACGGCCGATGCCCAGATTTTCATAGTTGATGATGGAGCGCTCGGTGTCAAACACCTTGCCCACCTCAATGGCCACCTGCGCCTCCTTATAGGCACGGGCCAGATCGCGGACATGGCTGACCACGGTGCCGATGCCCACCACAGTCTTGATGCCCAACTCGTGGAGGAGGGTCTCCTGCACATTTTTGGCCATCTTCTGAATGTCCTTGTTCTCCGCGCCGTCGTTCAGCTGCTTGATGACGGCCACATCGCTCTCGCTCATGGAGAGCACAAAGTCGCTCTGATGGTCGGGGAAGAGATTGGACACCACATCCACGGCGGAGATATCCGCCTCGCCCAGCTGGCGGATCAGGATGACCACCCGGGACACCTCGGAGGCAAAGTGCAGCTCCTTGGCGCGGACATAGATATCGCCCAGCAGAATATTGTCGGTGAGGATGTTTTTCACGAAAGAGGCCTTGTCGTGCTTCTCCTCATAATAGGACTTCGCTCCCTTGAGGGCAATGGTGGCCATGGAGCACACCAGCGCAGCCTGCTCGTCCTCGCCCTTGGCGAAGGCGGCATAGTCGAACTGCCCGTTCACGCCGGGAAGGGCCTTGAAGGTGTAGCCTCCGCTCACCACGGAAGCGTCGGGATTGGCAGCCAGCAGGGCTGCGGCAACCGCCCATTTCTCACCGATACAGGACAATTCATTGCAGGCGACCACAGTTCCCTGCTCGTCGATCACACCCACAGCGCGGTCAGAACACTCCTTGATCTGAAGAACGATGCTCTGGAAAATACGGCTGGACATATGATGTTTCCCCTTTCTGTACAGCGGCCATGCGCCCCATCATTCATTTAGTCATTTTGCTATATGTTATTATAGCCGCAGCCGTAGCTGATTTCAATAGTTTTTTGATATTTTTTTGTCTGTTTTGACAGCTTTTTTGGCTCATTGTCCAAAAAGCTCCGAAATTTCCTGCTCTGTTAGTGCTCTCCAACCACCTTTGGGCAAATTCTCATCCAACACCAGCGGCCCAAACTTTAGTCGTTTTAAATAAGTCACCGGTTTCCCCCGGGAAGCCATCATCCGTTTGATCTGGTGATATTTTCCCTCATGGATGGTGATGAGGGCCGCCCGCCCCTCCTCCAGGCGCTCCAGATGCCCGGGCAGGCAGACATACCCATCCCCCAGCGTGACCCCTTGCTCCACTGCGGCGCAGTCCGCTTCGTCCAACACCCCGTCCACCCGGGCGTAATACACCTTGTCCACATGGCTCTTCGGCGCCAGCAGGCGGTGGGCCAGCGCGCCGTCGTTGGTCATGAGCAGCAGGCCCTCCGTGTCCTTGTCCAACCGTCCGGCGGGAAACAGGCCCAGCCTGCGGTAGCGCTCCGGCAGCAGGGAGAGCACCGTCTCCTCCCGGGCGTCTTCGGTGGCGGACACCAGTCCCGCGGGCTTGTGGAGCATGATATAAACAGGGCCGCCCCCTTCGATGGGAGCTGCGTCCACCGTGATCCGGTCACCGTCGTCCACCTTTTGGTCGATCTGGCGGGCCACCGCATCATTGACCCGGACTCTTCCCGCCTTCACCAGCTCCCGGGCCTCTTTGCGGCTCCAGTTTCCGGTGGCGGCCAGTCTTTTGTCCAGCCGTTCCATATTCATTCTCCTTCCCGATCCCTATTTTCCACATATTAGCATATCCCGCTGAAAAAATACATACCTTTGGATAAGCAAATCTGTTGGAACGGAGTGATCTTATGTTCATTGTCACAGCACACGTCCCCCGCAAACGGCTGATCGCCGGTGGGATCACCGCCCTGTGCTGCTGTCTGGCGGTGGCTGCCGCCCTGATCCTTACCCTGGGCGGAAAAACCGTCCCCACAACGGCGGAGCTGTCCGGCGTGCGCAGCAACGAGGACCGCATCGCCTACCTCTCCCGGCTGGGGTGGCAGACCACGGGGCAGAGCGTGACCACCGAGGAGCTGCTGATCCCCGAGACCTTTGACGAGAGCTACGCCGACTATCTTGCCCTGCAGTCCGCTCAGGGCTTCGACCTCACCAAATACACCGGCAAGCGCATCAAGCGGTACACCTACGAGCTGACCAACTACCCTGACAGTGCCGTAAAGGTCCGGGCGGCCCTGCTCATCTACCGCAACAAAGTCATCGGCGGGCAGCTTCAGGCCGTCGACGGCAGCTTCGTCCTCCCTCTCTCCGGGAAGCAATAGAAAAAGGGCCCGTTGCAGAACGTTCACTCTGCAACGGGCTCTTGCGTTGATGCGCCAGTCATTGTGGGGTGCGTCAAAAGTCTCTCCAGCATAAGGAAAAGTGACAGACCATGGCAAAGGGAATGTTTCGCCCGCGGGCGAGTTTCTTTTTGCTCGTGCAAAAAGAAACCAAAAACACGCATAAGGGTTGCACCCTTATGTATCCTGCCCCGTAGTACGGTACAATCCGATCTCAAGTCGGCGCCTTGGGCGAAGTGTCTCAAGCGGTTTCTCCGCTGCGCTTCGTGCTTACCCTCTTCGGTGCCCAGCCTACCCGAAACACGCCTCAAGCCAGGCGCGGTATCCTGGGGCGCTGGGCAGCCTTGCCACCGAGCTGTGCGGCAGCAGATACGAAGCTGCCATTGTATCCGGTTTCGTGCGCCGGTGATGGTTGCTGAAACCGAAGTGTGCCAAGCGGGTTTCTTAAGGGCGGCAGCCCTTAAGTGTGTTTTTGGTGGCTTTTGTCACATTACAAAAGCCACCCGTCGGAGACAAACAGAAAGGGCTGCTGCAGATGGAATATTCTGCAACAGCCCCTTTTTCAGATGTGGATCACCCGCTTCAGTGCAATGCGGGACTTTTTATAGAGATATCTCCATCTTTCCAGCTTCTTTGCCTTGGCGTACAGCCTGTCGATCTCATCGCCATGGCTGAGGGGGTCCTCTTCAAAGCGGATCACCTTGCTCCGGAGGGACTTGTACTGCAGGCAGTCGATCATCTTGTACCACAGATCGCTCTCCCGGGAGATATTCTGCTTCCAGTAGGCGTTGAACTGCTCCTCCATGGGCGCGTACATGATGGCGTCCATTTCCTCCTCGGTGTAATAACCGGCCTCGATGGCCATGGGCACGATATCTGTCCCGGGCAGGAAGTTCAGGCCGTGGAGCTGAAGCTCAAAGGGGCCGTACATTTCCTTGGCCAGATAGTAGCTCTCCTTCAGATCCTCGATGGTCTCAAAGGGATGCTGGAGCATGAAGTCATAGCTGCACCAGAATACGCCGGACTCGCGGATCATTCTGGTGGCGTTGATGATGTCCTCCTGGGTCTCATAGCGGTGGAACACATCTCTCCTGATCCGGGTGGAACCGGACTGGATCCCCATGATGACCTCGGTGAGACCCACGCTGACCAGCTTTTTCAGCACCTCAGGGTCGATCGCCTTGGGGTGAGACCAGATGGTGAAGGGCAGGTCAATGTGCTTTTTGTACTCCACCACGAACTCATCCACCCAGCCGGGAAGGTTGGGGAAGATCTCGTCGTAGAAGTGGACAAACACGATCTTTTTACACTTCTGTTTGGCCAGGATCAGCTCATCGATCACGCTCTTCACCGAACGGGTGCGCACACCCTTGATCCCGGCAGGCAGCAGCTTTCTGAGGTTGGAGCAGCAGCAGTAGGAGCAGGTGAAGGGACAGCCGCGGGAGGCGATCACCTCATAGCTGAGGGTCCCCTTCTGGGGGTCCCCCTCCACCATGCTGTCGTGCTCAATAAAGCAGGCGCTCTCGCATTCGATGGTGGGCAGGCCGTAACCGTCGATCTCGTTGAGGATGTCGCCGATCTCATTGATCTGCGCCGCTCCGTCCTTCATGGAGCAAAGAGACGGGATCCCGGAGGGGTCCTCCCCCCGGGCAAGGGCGTCGGCAAGGCGGCAAATGGCGATTTCTCCGTCACTGCGGATCACAAAGGGGACCCCTTTGTCCAGGAAATAGTTCGGGAACATGGTGGCGTAGGCGCCACCGCAGACCACAGGCGCCGTGCAGTTCTCCTGAATGGTCTCGATGACGCTGTTTACCGTGTCCAGATACATGGAGCTCATCACGGACAGTCCGATCATCATCGGTTCATGTTTGCGGATCTCCTCCACCAGCAGCTTCAGCTCCGCTTCGGTCACCCGCTCCGGATGAATGCTGTTGAAGTCCTTGAAGAACACCACATGGACACGGTATCCCCGCGCGCGCAGGGCACCCTCCAGATAGCGAACGCCCAGGGCCTTTTTGTTGTAAAATGCCACCAGCATAATTGTCTTGCCGTTCATTGATCTACGCTCCTACTATTTTAATGGATCGCCCGGCAGGGCTTTCCCGCGGTCACAGCACCGCAGCGCTTTTGTACAGGAAGATGATATAGAGGATTCCGCCCACGATCTGGACAAGGGAGACCAGCACATTCAGAACAGTAGCCACTGCGCCGAGGATGGGGATGCCGGACAGAAGGCTCAGCACCACGCCCACCACGGTGCACAGCAGGTTGATCTTCCAGACGGTGTCGCCGGTCTTGGCCACGGCGTCAGCGCCGCTGCGCCGCAGAAGGCCGCAGGT
>JAQXJQ010000181.1 GCA_029009035.1 Oscillospiraceae bacterium
TGCAGGTATTCTCTCAGAACGACGGCCCGGTGACCATTTTGCTGGAAGTCGAATAAGGATTGGTGTAGCTATGCCCACGATCAGACAACTTGACCCCCATGTGGCCGACCTCATCGCCGCCGGCGAGGTGGTGGAGCGCCCTGCCAGCGTGGTGAAGGAGCTGATGGAGAACTCCATTGATGCCGGCGCAAGCGCCGTCACCGTGGAGATCGCCAACGGCGGCATGACCCTCATCCGGGTCACCGACGACGGCTGCGGCATCCCCGCCGACCAGGCCGCCACCGCCTTCCTGCGCCACGCCACCTCCAAGATCTCCACCCAGTTCGACCTGGAGGCCATCGGCACCCTGGGCTTCCGGGGCGAAGCTCTGGCCGCCATCTCCGCCGTGTCCCGCATCGACCTGCTCACCCGGGTGGCGGACGCCCCTCTGGGCGCCTGCCTGAACCTGGAGGCGGGCCGGGTCATCTCTCAGGAGGAGGCGGGCTGTCCCACCGGCACCACCATGGTGGTGCGCGACCTGTTCTTCAACACCCCCGCCCGCCAGAAGTTCATGAAAAAGGACTCCGCGGAGGGTGCGGCGGTATTCGCCAATGTGCAGCGCATCGCCCTGTCCCATCCGGAATTGAGCGTAAAGTTCATCCGGGACGGCAAGCAGGAGCTGCTCACCCCCGGCGACAGCCAGCTGAAAAGCGCGGTGTACGCCGTCATGGGCCGTGACATCGCCCTCGGTCTGCTCCCCGTCAAGGGCGGCGGCGACGGCATCGGGGTCAGCGGCTTCGTGTCCATGCCCACCTGCTGCCGGGGCAGCCGCAATTACCAGCACTTTTTCGTCAACGGCCGCTATGTGAAAAGCCGCGTGATGATGGCCGGACTGGAGGAGGCCTATAAAAACCAGAAGATGGTGGGCAAGTTCCCCGGCTGTGTGCTCCACCTCACCCTCCGCCCCAACGAGGTGGATGTGAATGTCCACCCCACCAAGACGGAGGTGAAATTCCGCAGCGACCAGCAGGTGTTCTCCGCGGTGTACTACGCGGTGCTCTCCGCCCTGGGCGGCGACCGCAGCCGCCCCCAGGCGGTGCTGTCCACCCCCAAGGCCGCCGACACCGTCACCCCCCACCAGACCAGCTTCTCCATGCGGGACTATACCGCCCCCAGAGCGGAGGCGCCCGGAAGCGCGCCTGCGAAGGCGGAAGCGCCCAAACCGGAGCAGCCCGGGCCGGTGATCGTGAGCCACACCCGGCCCATCCCGACCCCCGCTCCGAAGCCCGCCGCGCCCGTATCCCCCGCGCCCGGTGCTGCCCAGCCCTCCGCCCCCACCTTCCGCCGGGCTGAGACCCTCCCCCGGGAGGATGCGGGCGTGAGCGCACCGCAGCCCAAGCCTGTTCCCGCCGTCAAACCCGAACCCGCTCCCGAGCCTGTTTCCGTCTCTCAGCCCGAACCCGCTCCCGAGCCTGCTCCCGTCCCCGTCCCGGAACCTCCCGAGGAGGATTGGGTCATCCGGGGCGAGCTGTTCCACACCTATGTGATGGTGGAGCAGGGGGAAAAGGTGCTGCTCATCGACAAGCACGCCGCCCACGAGCGGGCCAACTTTGACCGGCTGAAGGCGGAAAACTACACCCCCATGGTGCAGGAGCTGCTGCTCCCCGTCACCGTCAACCCCTCCCCCGAGGAGCGGGAGATCCTGCTGGCGCAGCTGGAGCTGCTGTCCCGGTTCGGCTTCGATGTGGAGGAGTTCGGCGCCACCGCCCTGGCGGTGCGTGCCGCCCCCAACGATGTGGACACCGGGGAGATCGAGGCCACCCTGCTGGAGCTGGCCCGCCGCATCCGCGTCACGGGAAACGCCGACCCCGCCGGAGCCAGAGACGAGCTGCTCCACACCATGGCCTGCAAGGCAGCCATCAAGGGCGGGCAGAAAAACGGCCCGGAGGAGCTGGAGGAGGTGGCCAAAATGGTCATGTCCGGCCGGGTGCGCTACTGCCCCCACGGACGGCCTGTGGCCATCGAACTGACCCGAAGCCAGTTGGAAAAACAATTCAAACGCGCTTAAAGGAGGTACCCTATGGCTTATCAGCTCAGCGAGATCAATGCCGCCGTGCGCAGCGACCCCGTCGGCTTTATGGAGGAGTGCGACGCCAAGTTCCAGGCCAAGGTGGAGGCTGCCGCGGACCTCATCGAACAGAACATGAAAAACAGCCCCGTCATTCTGGTCTCCGGCCCCTCCGGCTCGGGTAAGACCACCACCTCCCTGAAGATCGAGCATGTGCTGGACAGCCGCGGGATTGAGACCCACACCATCTCCATGGATGACTACTTCAAGACCGTGGACCCGCGCACCGCTCCCCGCACCCCTGACGGCTCCATCGACCTGGAGTCCCCCGCCATGCTGGACATGGACCTCATGGACGAGCACTTTACCAAGCTCAGCCGCGGCGAGCCCATCATGGTGCCCCACTTTGAGTTTGCCCGCCAGATGCGGGGCGAGGGCGGGCGCAGGCTGGTGCTGGGCAAGGACGAGCTGGCCATCTTCGAGGGCATCCACGCCCTGAACACCGACCTCACCGCCCGCCATCCCGAAGCCTTCCGGGTGTATATCTCCGCCCGCAGCAATGTCATGCATGAGGGCAAGGTGTGCTTCAAGGGCACTTGGATGCGTCTGGCCCGCCGGGCTGTCCGGGACTACAACTTCCGGGGCACCGACATTCAGGGCACCCTGGATCTCTGGGCCAATGTCCGGCGGGGGGAAAAGCTGTATATCTCCCCCTACAAGGACTCCGCCCACCTGATGTTCGACTCCTCCCTGCCCTACGAGGTCTCGGTGATGGCCAGCTACGCCAAACCCCTGATGGCGGCGGTGCCCGAGGAGAACCAGCGCCGCCATGAGCTGCTGGACCTCATGGCCGCCTTCGACCTCTTCGAGCCCATTGACCCCAAAACCGTGCCGGCAGATTCCCTGCTCCACGAGTTTATCGGATAATGAAAAGGGCTGCCGCAGATCGTTCTGCGGCAGCCACAAGACTGTCAAAAAAGCCGCTGCGGAAGGCTCCGCAGCGGCTTTTTGATTGAAAATATCAGTAGGCAACGCCCCAATAGACCATCTTCTTGGCGGGCTTGCCGCAGCACGCGCAGGTATCGCTGAGATGCTCCTGGGCAAAGGGGATGCAGCGGGAGGAGACACCGGCCTCTTCCTTCATGCGCAGCTCGCACTCCAGATCGCCGCACCACATGGCCTTGGCAAAGCCGCCCCGCTGGACCATCTTCTCCTTGACCTCCTCCAGGGACAGGCAGGCGTAGGTGTTGTCCTCCAGATTCTTCTTGGCCTTCTGATAGAGGCCCTCGTGGATGGAGTCCAGCATTTCGGCCACGGTGGCCTCGATGTTGTCCAGAGAGACGAAGGTCTTCTCCCCGCTGTCGCGGCGCACCAGCACGCACTGGTTCTTCTCGATGTCCTTGGGACCAAGCTCCAGACGCAGGGGCACGCCCTTCATCTCGTACTCGGCGAACTTCCAGCCGGGAGAGTTGTCGCTGGCGTCCATCTTCACCCGGATGCCGGCGGCGGCCAGGCGGGCCATGACGGCCTCGTTGGCCTCGATGACGCCCTGCTTATGCTGGGCTACGGGGATGACGATGACCTGAACGGGGGCGATGCGGGGAGGCAGCACCAGACCGTTGTTGTCGCCGTGGGTCATGATGATGCCGCCGATCATGCGGGTGGACACGCCCCAGGAGGTCTGGTGGGGATAATGGAGCTGGTTGTCCTTGCCGGTGAAGGTGATGTCAAAGGCCTTGGCGAAGCCGTCTCCGAAGTAGTGGGAGGTGCCGGACTGCAGCGCCTTCTTGTCGTGCATCATGCACTCCACGGTGTAGGTCTCCTCCGCGCCGTTGAACTTCTCCTTGTCGGTCTTCTGGCCCTTGACCACGGGCATGGCCAGCACGTTCTCCAGGAAGTCGGCGTAGACGTTCAGCATGCGCTGGGTCTCCTCGCGGGCCTCCTCGGCGGTGGCGTGCATGGTGTGACCCTCCTGCCACAAAAACTCACGGTGGCGGAGGAAGGGACGGGAGGTCTTCTCCCAGCGCAGAACAGAGCACCACTGATTATACATCTTGGGCAGGTCGCGGTGGGAGTGAATGATGCTCTTGAAGTGCTCGCAGAACAGGGTCTCAGAGGTGGGACGGATGCAGTAGCGCTCCTCCAGCTTCTCGCTGCCGCCGTAGGTGACCCAGGCACACTCGGGGGCAAATCCCTCCACATGATCCTTCTCCTTCTGGAGCAGGGACTCGGGGATGAGCATGGGCATGGCCACATTCTCAGCGCCGGTCTTCTTGAACTCAGCGTCCAGAATACGCTGGATATTCTCCCAGATAGCATAGCCATAGGGACGGTAGATAAACATGCCCTTAATAGAAGAATAGTCGATCAGCTCTGCCTTTTTGCACACATCGGTAAACCACTGTGCAAAATCGGTCTCCATATCGGTGATTTGGCTGACCTGCTTTGTCTTTTCCTGTGCCATATCGTTTCAGTCCTTTTCGTGAATTAGTCAGTGTATTGTATCCCCAAATATTGTCAGTGTCAAGCCTGCAGCCTCTGGCTGCGCAGTCCGGCGATGACGGCGGCCTCCATCCGATCAGCGCTAACCGCAATCAAGTCGCATACGGCGGGGACATCCCCCTCCTCCACACACTTGATTATGTCGGCAAAATCGGCTCTGTCCCGCTCTTTATCCACACCCCACTGGGAGTAGAGGTGGCGAAGCAACTGCTGCTGACCCTGAATGGCCAACATGC
>JAQXJQ010000182.1 GCA_029009035.1 Oscillospiraceae bacterium
AGCCGGACATAATTTTTATGTCCGGCTGTTTTGTTAGGAGGTATGTTATGAATATTCGCGTACTGGCCGTGGGCGATGTGGTGGGCGAGTGCGGCATGGACTTTCTGCGCCGCAAGCTGCCCGGACTCAAAAAGCTGTACGGCGTCCACTTCACCGTGGTCAACGGCGAGAACGTCGCCTGCAACGGTCTGACGCCCCAGCAGGCCGATGAGATCTTCTCCGCCGGCGCAGATGTGATCACCATGGGTAATCACACCTGGGATAAACAACAGATCGTTGACTATATGGAGGACATCCCCTATCTCATCCGCCCCGCAAACTACACCCACCGCGCGCCCGGCAGAGGCTGGGGCGTCTATGACGGGCCCCGCGGACTGCGCATCCGGGTGGTCAACCTCATCGGGCGGTGCGGGATGGACGCCAACTTTGAAAACCCCTTCACCACCGTGGACGAGGTACTGCGCAGCGAAGACGCCGACATCACTCTGGTGGATCTTCACGCCGAGGCCACCAGCGAAAAAGGGGCCATGGCCTGGTATCTGGACGGGCGTGCCCAGGCCCTCTGGGGCACCCACACCCATGTCCCCACCGCTGACTGCCAGGTGCTGCCCAAGGGTCTGGGCTTTGTCTCCGACCTGGGCATGACCGGCCCCAGCCAATCGGTGATCGGCATCAAGCCGGAGCAGGCCATCAACCGCTTTTTGGGCGGACTCCCCCGCCGTTTTACCCCCGCCGACGGCCCCTGTCAGCTCAACGCCGTGCTCTTTGAGATCGACACCGCCCAGCGCCGCTGTGTCAGCGCGCAGCGGGTGGATGTGACCTGAGGAGGGTGCCTATGAAAATTCTCCACGCCTCCGACTTCCATCTGGACTCCCCCCTGGGCCATCTCAGCCGGGAGCAGGCTCTCATTCGCCGCAAAGAGCTGCGGGAGATCCCCGCCGCGCTGGCGGAGCTGGCCCGCCGGGAACAGGCCGATCTGGTGCTGCTGCCCGGCGACCTCTTTGACGGCCAACGGGTGTGCCCCGAAACGGTGGACGCCCTCACCGCCGCCCTGGGCAGTCTCGACCTCCCCGTGGTCATCGCCCCGGGCAATCACGACTGTCTCTCCCCCAGCTCTCCCTACCGCACCGCCCGATGGCCGGACAATGTCCATATCTTTCCTGACCGGGAGATGGGGTGCTTCACCTTTCCCCGGCTGAACTGCGCCGTCCACGGCTGCGCCTTTACCGACTCCCACCGCGCCGACAGCCCGCTGGCGGGCTTTACTGCCCCGGAGGACGGTCTCACCCACCTGCTGTGCATCCACGGCGAGGTGGCAGCCGAGAGCGTCTACGCCCCCCTTCCCCCTGCCGCGCTGGCCCATTCCGGAGTGGTCTATGCCGCCCTGGGCCACATCCACAGCGGCAGCGGCCTTTGCCGCGAGGGCAATACCGCCTGGGCCTACTGCGGCTGCCCCGAGGGACGGGGCTTTGACGAGTGCGGCGAGAAGGGCGCGCTGGTCATCGAGCTCACCGACGGCGGCATCTCCGCCCGCTTCTGCCCCCTGAGTCGCCGCCAATACCGGGTGGAACGGGTGGATCTCTCCCAATTTGACGCATTCCTCCCCACCGATGCCGTCGACGACCTGGTTCGGGTGATCCTCACGGGAGAAAGCGCCCACGCCCCCGATCTGGCCGCGCTGGAGACAAGGCTGCGCCGCCGCTTCTTCTACGCAGAGCTGCGGGATGAGACCACCCTTCCCCAGTCCCTGTGGGCACGGGCCGAGGAGGACAGCCTCACGGGGCTGTTTCTGCGGGGTATGCTCCGCCGCCTGTCCGACGCCGCTGAAGAGGACAAGCCCCGTCTGCTGCTGGCCGCCCGGTTCGGCCTGGCCGCCCTGGAAGGAGGGGAGGATATCTGCCCATGAAGATCAGGAAAATGACCGCCACCTTTGGCGGGTTACATCACGCGGTGCTCTCCCCCGGCGAGGGGCTTACGGTGATCACCGCCCCCAATGAGACCGGCAAATCCACCTGGGCCGCCTTTCTGAAGGCCATGTTCTACGGCGTGGATACCAAAGAGCGGGACAAGGTGGGGTATCTTGCGGACAAGAACCGCTACCAGCCCTGGGACGGCGCCCCCATGCAGGGGGAGATCCGCCTGGACTGGGAGGGCCGGGACATCACCATCCGCCGCACCTCCAACCGCTCCGGCCCCATGCAGCAGTTTGAGGCCCTTTACACCGCCTCCGGCGACCCCGTGCCCGGGCTCACCGGCGCCAATGTGGGCCAGACCCTGCTGGGCGTGGGCAAGGATGTGTTTGTGCGCTCCGCGCTGGTGGGGCAGAATTCCACCGCCGTGACCGCCGCGCCCGAGCTGGAGCGCCGCATCGCCGCTCTGGCCACCTCCGGGGAGGAGGATGTCTCCGCCTCCGCCACCCAGCGCACCCTGAAGGACTGGCGCAACCGCCGCCGCTCCAACCGGGCCAACGGACTGATCCCCGAGCTGGAGGACGCCCTGCGCAGCACAAAAGGCACCCTTGCCGAGCTGGACAGCGCCCGTCTCCGCCGGGACGAGGCCGCAAGTCGGCTGGCGGCGCTGGAGGAAGAAAAGAAGGATCTGAAATTTGAGCTGGAGCTGCACCGCCGGCAGGCGGCAAAGGCCCTCAACCGCCGCACCGCCGAAGCGCAGATGCAGCTGGCTGAAGCGGAGGAGCAGCTTTCCGCCCTTCCCGCCCCTGACCCCGTTTTCGCCGGTATGACCCGGGAGCAGGCCAAGGCTCTGGAGGCCTCCCGCCGGGAGCAGGCCGATGCCCTGCGGCAGAAGGCGGAGCAGGCCGACGCCTACGCCGCCCTCTCCCGGCGCAGGCACGACCGCCAGGCGCTGGCCAAGGTGCTCATCCCCGTGCTGGGAGTCCTCGGCCTTGCGCTGACCGCAGGCGGAATTCTCAGCCATCTCTTTGCCCTGTCCGCCATGGGCATCCTCTGCCTCATCGCCGCCGCTGCCGCGGCAGTGATCCTCCCCCGGCAGGTCAGGGCGCTGGACGGTCAGATGGACGCCATCCTCCGCGCCCGCGAGTCCTTTGTCCCGCCTGAAATCCCCGACGCCGATAGCTATCTCACCTATCTCTCCCGCCGGGAGGCACTGGAGCAGGAGGTGCGCCACTGCCGGGAGCGATTTGAGGATCTCCTGGCCCAGGGCGGCCACATTTACGACACGCTGGAGCTGCTCCCCAATCCCAAGCGCCCCCTCCGGGAGACCGAGCAGGCCCTGGCCGAGGTGGAGGCGGAGCGTCTGCGCTGGCAGTCCGTTCTGGACCGCGCCATCGGCAGCCTGAACGCCGACCCCCTGGAGCTGGAAGTCCGCGCCGGTGAGCTGGCAGACCAACTGGCCCGCCGCAGCGAGGAATATGATGCGCTGGACATCGCCCTCACCGTTTTGGACGAGGCCAACGCCGCCCTCCGGGAGCGTTTCTCCCCCGCCCTCAACCGGGAGGCCGCCGTCATCTTCTCCCGGCTCACCGGCGGAAAATACCACACCCTGACCCTCAGCCGGGATTTCTCCGCCACCGCCGGAGACGACGACCCCCACTCCTCCCTCTACCTCTCCGCAGGCGCCGTGGACCAGCTCTATCTCTCCGTTCGGCTGGCACTGTGCCGGCTGACTGCGCCCGACGCCCCCATTCTGCTGGACGACGCCCTGTGCACCTTCGACGACCACCGCATGGCTCTGGCGCTGGAGGCGCTGAAGGATATGGGCCGGGAGCGGCAGATTCTCCTCTTCTCCTGCCATGAGCGGGAGGCCGCATGGGCAAAGGCCCATGGCGTGGATACCATTCGGCTGTGATATGCCCCATACCAAAAGAACGGCGTTCATAGAACAGTTTCAGTCCCGGCAGGAATGTCTGCCGGGACTGTTCTTGTATAGATGGAAGCCGTATGATATGATGAAACAGACCGATGAACCGGAATTTGGCGGCGCAGCCGCCTTGCCTCTCCCTATGGGAGAGGTGTCAAAAATCTTCGATTTTTGACGGAGAGGGCTTGGATCGATACCCTCTCAGTCACCGCCTTTCGGCGGCGACAGCTCTCCCAAAGGGAGAGCCAAGACCCCTCTCAGTCACCTTCGGTAACAGCTCTCCCAGAGGGAGAGCCAAGG
>JAQXJQ010000183.1 GCA_029009035.1 Oscillospiraceae bacterium
CAGAAGTACCGCATTATATTAAATAAAAAAGGAGAATGAACTATGAAGAAAATCATCAGCGTGCTGTTGGTTCTGGCCATGATGCTGAGTCTGGCCGCCTGCAGTGGCTCCGCTCCCAAGGAGACTGAGGCTCCCAAGGAAACCGCTGCTCCCACAGAAACCGCCGGCACCGAAGCCCCCGCGCAGCAGCCCGCCGCTTCCGGCGAAACCATCAAGATCGGCGTCTGCGCCAACTATTCCAGCATTGCAATTTCCTTCTTCGCTCCCGGCCTGTATCACGCGATCAACGCTGTGAACGCCGCCGGCGGCATTGACGGTAAGCAGGTCGAGTGGGTGTACCGTGATACCCAGGGCGACGCTTCCAACCTGACCCAGAAGCTCAACGAGCTGAAGGACGAGGGCGTTGTCGCCATTGTCGGCCCCGACTCCGACGCCATGGCTCCTGCCGCCGCGAAGTGGGCTGAGGCCAACAAGATCGTTCTGGTCTCCCCCTCCACCATGTCCACCACCGTGGCTCTGGAAGCACACAGCGACTACTTCTTCACCGCCGGCCTGAACGCATGGGCCATCATCAACGCCATTAACGAAGACATCGCCGACAAGGGCTACGAGAACTACGTTGTTATCGGTACCGACGGCGGTTCCTCCGACGACTTCATCAAGCTGTCCAAGCAGACCTTCAGCGCTGAGCAGTCCAAGACCGTGCAGGTTACCTCCGGCTCCACCGACCTGAGCAGCGTGGTTATGTCCCTGATGGGTGAGGAGCCCTCCTTCTCCATCTCCTCCATTTCCGCTACCACCTGGACCTCCTTCTTCGCGCAGGCCTCTCAGCTGGGTATGTACGATGAGATCACCAACTACGGCTGGGAATTCATCGACTCCCTGTACACCGGCATGGGCGCTGACTACCCCGCAGGTCACTTCCGCGGTGTTCTGGGCTGGCCCCACTGCATCCAGGAGACCGAGGAGCAGAAGGCTATGACCGCTGCCTTCCTGCAGGTCGCCAAGGACGAGTTCGATATGACCGCCGCTCCCGGCGCGCAGATGATGATGTGGTACATCGCCGGTCAGTCCATTCTGGAGGCTCTGAAGGTCGCCGGTTCCGACTGCACCTCCGAGCAGCTGATCGACGCTCTGGAGAGCATCAGCTTCTCCACTCCCTGGCACGACAGCATCTCCTTCCGCAGCATGGACCACGCTCTGGTCATCCCCTACACCTTCGCTACCGCCGTGTGGGACAACGAGGCTGAAATGACCGTCAAGCTGGACGACGTCAAGGTTCTGAATCCTCTGGACCTGATGCCCTCCTACGAAGACTATCAGAGCTTCGCTGCTGCCAACGGCCTGCCCTTCGACTGGGTCAAGGAATAAGCACGCAACCAGGGTACGGCACCTTCGGGTGCCGTACCCCCATGGGAGGATAACGCAATGAAACTCAGCTATTTTATTCAGGTGCTGATTATCGGCATCGCCAACGGTTTTCTCTACTATCTGATTGCCTGCGGCCTGTCCCTGATCGTTTCCGGTATCGGAATCGTCAATGTGGCACAGGGCTGCTTCTTCATTCTCGGCATTTTCCTGTCACTGTCTCTGACTCCCCGGATCGGGCTGGGCTTGTCCTGCCTACTGGTTCCGGTCATTATTTCACTGTTTGCCATTCCGTTTGAGAGACTGATTCGCCCGCTTCTGAGCAAGCACGTATTCTATGTGCTGCTGGCGACTTATGCACTTGCCATGATCATCGGCGACGTGACCTACTTCTTCGTAGGCGGTAATCATGGCCTGACCGCCGTTCCCGCAATCCTGTCCGGCAAGGTCAAAATCCTGGGAGCGAAGGTTCCCGTCTACTATCTGTTCATCTGCGTGGTCGGTCTGCTGATCTACATCGCGTACTGGCTGATGATGAACAAGACCAAACTTGGAAAAATTCTGCGCGCCAACATGACTGACCGTCAGATGGTGGAAGCGCTGGGCTACAATGTCAACTTCCTGTTCGTGGCCATGCTGATGCTGGCCTTCGCCATGAGCGCTCTGGGCGGCGTCCTCAGCGGATGCATTCAGTCCTATGACGCCAAGGGAAGCGTGACCGTGTTTACAAATGTCATGCCGATCATCTTTATCGGCGGTCTGCGGAATATGAAGGGAACCCTTCCCTCCGCGCTGCTGATCGGAGTCGTTGGCGGCTTTGCCGCGGTGCTGACACCGCAGTTCTACAACATGGTGCCTGCCGCGATGATGGTGCTGGTGATGCTGTTCAAGCCGGAGGGCCTGTTCACCAGAAAGGAGAAGGCATGAAAAAACTGAGAGAAAGATCCGACCTTCTGGTTGGTATCGTGCTGATGCTGGTACTGGTGGCTTTTTCTTTCACCGGCAGCGTATCCTTCAAGCACCTGGTCATGAAGATCATTATCATGGGTCTGTTTGCCCTGAGCCTGAACATCCAGTCCGGCTGGGGCGGCCTGCGGCCTCTGGGTCACGGCCTGATGTTCGGCCTTGGCGCCTACACCTATGCGATCACCACCGTGAGAATGGGCATGAACCCCTACCTGGCGGTGCTGGTCACCTTCGTTTTCACCACTCTGGTAGCGCTGTTTCTGGGCTACCTGCTGGTTCGCAAGTCTGACGACCTGGCATTTTCCTTCCTGAGCATGGGCTTCTGCACCCTGACCTATACCATCATCCTGAAGACCAGCTATCTGGGCGTGGATGCCGGTATCAGCGGCGTGCCCAGACTGCCCATCGCCGCCTCCGACAACGCGGTGTACGTGATGACCATTCTCGTGGTGGGCGTTGCCGTGCTGCTGATCTACCTGCTGTCCAAGTCCCGGTTCTCCTGGATCTTCCGGGCAGTCCGTGAGAATAAGGAGAAGGCCACCTGCATCGGCGTGGATATCGTCCGGGTGCAGCTGATGGGCTATGTGATCAGCGGCCTGTTCGCCTGCGTGGCCGGTATGCTGTATACCATGAAGAACAACGGCGCTTACACCTACTCCTGCTCCGTGCAGCTGTCCATGGAAGCGCTGATCATGTGCCTGCTGGGTGGCATGAACAATTTCTGGGGTCCCGTGCTGGGCGCCACCATCGTCACCCTGTTCAACACCCAGGTCACCAATTCCACCATTTACGCCAATTTCTGGCTTGGCATTCTGACGCTGTTTGTGGTAATGTTTATGCAGGGCGGCATCCTGGATGAGGGTCTGCATGACCAGATCAGAGGCCTGCTGGCCAAGCTCAACAGAAAGGGAACGGAAAAACATGAATGAGGAAAAGTACATTCTGAGAACCGAGGGCCTGACCAAGAACTTTGGCAGCCTCCGGGCGGTTGACGATATCTCCATCAATGTTCCCTATGGTCAGATGCGGGCGGTGATCGGTCCCAACGGCGCCGGCAAGTCCACGCTGATGAACCTGATCATCCAGAAAACGCCCCCCTCCGCGGGCAAGGTTTTCCTGATGGACAAGGAGATCTCCGGCATCCCCACCCACACCATTTCCAATATGGGCATGAGCAAATGCTTCCAGATCACGCAGGTGTTCACCGCTCTGACCGTGTTTGAGAATGTCCGGATGTCCCTGATCGTGGATCGAAAAAAGGCCTTCAATGTGCTGCCCGTGTCCAAAAACCACCTGCGGGAGGAGACCATGGAGGTGCTGAAGCTGATCGGCATCGCCGATCTGGCGGACGAAGTGGTCAAGAACCTGTCCTACGGCGACCAGCGCCGTCTGGAGATCGCCATCACCCTGGCAAAGAAGCCCAAGCTGATGATCCTGGACGAGCCCGCGGCAGGTGTCGCCAGAAAAGAGAGCTATGTGCTGATGGATCTGGTGCGTGAGCTGCGGGACAAGCTGGATATGACCATGCTGTTCATTGAGCATGACATGGATATTGTCTGGAATTATGCCGATGAGATCACCGTGATGAACCTGGGGCAGTTTGTGGCCAGCGGTACACCCGAGGAGATCCGCCATAACGAATTCGTGCAGAAAGCATATCTCGGAGGTTAACTATGATTCTGGAAGTGAAAGATGTACACGCGTACTACAAAGATTCTCACGTCCTCTTTGGTATGAATTTCGATGTGGATGCCGGTGAGTCCGTGTGCCTGATCGGCAGAAACGGCGCGGGCAAGACCACCACCATGAAGGCGATCATGGGCATGATGAACCCCATCCAGAAGTGCACCACCAAGGGCAGCATCATTTTTGACGGCAAGCAGATCTGTGGCAAGCCCACCTATGCCATTTCCAAGGCTGGCATGGCCTATGTTCCCCAGGGCCGCCATATCTTCTCCATGCTGACCGTGCAGGAGAATCTGGAGATCGCCGAGCGCAAGGGCGTCAACGGGGAGAAGGTCTGGACCATGGAGCGGATCTTTGAGCTGTTCCCCCGTCTGAAGGAGCGTCTGAACTTCAAGGGCCCCAGTCTGTCCGGCGGCGAGCAGCAGATGCTGGCGGTGGCCAGAGGTCTGGTGCAGAATCCCAGGATCCTGCTGCTGGACGAGATCACCGAGGGTCTGGCACCCATCATCGTGGACGAGCTGGCCGAGGTCATCGGCGAGTTGCGCCGTCAGGGTGTCACCGTTCTGGTGGCGGAGCAGAACCTGAAGTTCGCGCTGAAGGTCTCCGACCGCTGCTGCATTCTGGAAAAAGGCAAGATCGTTTACAGCGACAAGACGGAAGATATTCCCCAAGAGACATTTACAAAGTATCTGGGCGTATGACGCAAAGGGTTTCCGGGGCGGCGGGGGCATTGCCTCGGCGCCCCGGATATTCTGATTTACGGTCGTCGTGACCGGGAAAGGAGCAAATATGTATCAATTCAAACCTGTCACTGCCCGGGTGGCCGCCCTGCGGGAGCGGTACCGCACCGCTCCGGTGATTCTGGATTCGGAGCACGCTCGCCTTGTGACGGAGGCGTACCAGAAGTATTCCCACGACGTGGCCATTCTGAAGCGGGCAAAAATGCTCTACTATGTGTGTGAAAACCGCACCCTCCGGGTGGAGGATCAGGAGCTGATCGTAGGCAACCTGGGCCTCAACTACCGGGGCACCAGCGTGTCTCCCGACTACGGCATGGGCTGGCTCATCGACGAGCTGGATACCGGCCTGTTTGACAAGCGGGACAAGCAGCTGGAGCACATGGAGCTGTCCGAGGAGGACAGAAAAGTTTTCCGGGAGATCTGGCCCTTCTGGAAGGAGAACAGCGCCTCCACCTTCGTGGACAAGGCGATCCCTCCCATTTTCGCCGATGTGCTGGCGGGCGGTGTGCTGTCCTACCGGGAAAAGGGAAACGCCGATATGCCCACCGGACATTTCAATGCCAATTACAAGAAGCTCGTTGACAGAGGTCTTTCCTCCATCCGCCGGGAGGCGCAGGAGAAGCTGGACGCCATGATGGGTAAGATCGGCGCCAACGATCCTCCCAAATTCTTCTTCTATCAGGCAGTGATCATCTGCTGTGATGCCATGATCCTGCTGGCAAAGCGCTATGCCGCCGCCTGTCTGGAGAAGGCGCAGACCGCCGAGGGCAATCGGAAGGAAGAGCTGCTGATGATGGCCGATTCCCTGAACCGAATCATGGAGCAGCCCTGCAGGACCTTCCACGACGCGGTGCAGGCCTGCTACCTCTACCAGATCGTTCTGGCGCTGGACGGCAGCCTCCACGGAATTTCCTTCGGCCGGTTTGACCAGTACTGCTGGCCCTACCTGAAGGCCGACCTGAAGGAAGGCCGGATCACCGAGGATGAGGCGCAGGAGCTGATCGACTGCTTCTTCCTGAAGATCAGTGATATGTTTAAGGGCCGCTCCCACCATGTTTCCATGGGCGGCGGCGGCTACACCTCCGGTCAGCAGATGAGTCTGGGCGGCGTGGATTCTCAGGGCAACGATGCCACCAATCCTCTGTCCTATATGCTGCTGGAGGCTTCCGCCCGGCTGAAGCTGCACACCCCGCCGCTGTCCCTGCGTGTCCACAAGAACACGCCAGAAAAGCTGTGGGAGGCGGCCACCGAGTGCACCAAACAGGTGGGCGGTATCCCCACCTTCCAGAATGACGATGTGATCATTCCCATGATGGTGGAGAGCGGCTACTCTCTGGAGGATGCCCGGGATTACTGCATCATCGGCTGCGTGGAGCCTGCCGGCTCCGGCAACGACTTCCCCGCCTGCGGCGGCCCTCATGCCAAGTGCTATATCAACATGGCCAACTGCCTGATCGTGGCGCTGAACGACGGCGTGAATCCCACCAACGGAATTCAGAGCGGCCCCCACACCGGCAAGCTGTCGGAGATGACCGATTTCAGCCAGGTGCTGGACGCGTTCCGGAAGCAGGTGGACTACTACATGGACTGGAAGATCTCTCTGACCAACATGATGGAGTTCATCACCCAGAATGTGATGCCGCTGCCCGTGCTGTCCGTCACCCTGGACGGCTGTATGGAGTCCGGCATCGACTGCACCTCCGGCGGCGCCAAGTATAACGGCTGCGGCAGCGCGTCCGTGGGCACAGGCACCGTGGGCAACAGCCTGGCCGCCATCAAGTGGGCGGTGTTTGACGAGAAGATCTGCACCGCGCGGGAGTTCCATGAAGCGTGGATGGCCGGCTGGGTCGGCCATGAGGAGCTTCGCCAGACCCTGATCCACAAGGCGCCTCACTATGGCAACGGGGAAGAGTGGGTGGACGAGCTGGCTTCCTGGGCCATGGAGGTCTATGCCCAGAAGTACAACAGCGGTGAATTCCGCCGGGGCCACATGAAGGCCGGCCTGTTCTCCGTGTCCGGACACATTCCTATGGGCAAATCCACCATGGCTACCCCCGACGGCCGTCTGGGAGGCACGCCTCTGTCCGACGGCATCTCTCCCTCTCAGGCCACGGACAAGTTCGGCCCCATTCCCATTCTGCAGGCGGCCTCCAAGCTGAAGCAGAGCCACGATTATAACGGCACCCTGCTGAATATGAAGTTCCACCCCAAATCCGTGGAGGGGGACGAGGGCAGAGAAAAGCTGATCCGTCTGGTTCAGACCTATTTTGAACAGGGCGGTATGCATATCCAGTATAACGTCATCGGCTCCGATACCCTGCGGGACGCGCAGAAGCACCCGGATCAGTACCGGGATCTGGTAATCCGCATCGCGGGCTTCTCCGCTTACTTTGTGGAGCTTTACAAGGAACTGCAGGACGACCTGATCAGCAGAACCGATCAGCAGTAACCGCGTTCCGAAAATATAACGGAAGGATTCTGACATGGGCGAAGAAAAAATTGTAGGACACATTTATGATATACAGGGCTATTCCGTCCACGACGGCCCGGGCATCCGCACCACGGTGTATGTGAAGGGCTGCCCCCTGCGCTGCCTTTGGTGCCACAGCCCGGAGTCCCAGACCTTCACCGACGAGCTGGCCTGTATGCCCCTGCGGTGTGTGGGCATTGAAAGCTGCGGAGCCTGCCTGCGGGTCTGTCCCAAGGATGCCATTGTGCTCCGGGAGCCGGAGAAATCTCTGCTGGATGACTCGGTGTATCTGACAAAGGTCAGAATTGACCGGGAAAAATGCGACAACTGCATGGCCTGCGCCCGGGTCTGCGCCGCGGAAGCGCTGTTCTGCGACGGCTACGACATCACCGTGGAGGATGCCTTCCGCCGGGTGATGAAGGACAAACTGTTTTACAAAGAGGATGGCGGCGTCACCATTTCCGGCGGCGAAGCCATGTGTCAGCCGGAGTTCACCTACGCGCTGGCGAAAATGTGCAAGGACGCGGGAATTACCGTGTGCATCGACACCACCGGCCACTGCCGGTGGGAGCTGCTGGAGAAGATGATCCCGGTGACGGATCTGTTCCTGTATGACCTGAAGCACATGGACAGCGGCAAGCACAGGCATTTTACCGGAGTCGGCAATGAACTGATCCTGGAAAATGCCCGCCGGCTGGCAGCCGGCGGCGGCAAGCTGCAGATCCGCATCCCCGTCATTCCCAAGCTCAACGGCGGGCTGGACAACATCCGCGCCACCGCCCGGTTCTGCAAAGAACTGGGGGACGCGGTGACGCTGGTGCAGGTGCTCCCCTATCACCGGATGGGGATCCCCAAGTATCAGCGGTTGGACCGGCCGTACCGATTGACCAATATCGATCAGCCTGACGACACTTATATGAATGAGCGGCTGCAGATCATGCTGGACGCGGGTCTGAAAGCCCAGCTGCACTGAAAAGGAGAAGATGCATCATGAAAAAAATCGTTTCCCTGTTTGCCAAGGGCAATCCCCTGTACAATATGCTCAACGAGCGGGCAAAGAACTACGCCGCCGAGAAGGGTCTGGAGTATGAGTGGGCTCCCATGGATCCCTACACCCCCGAGAAGGCCGCCGCTGCTCTGGCCAACGCGGATGCCGGCATCATTGACATCGAAAAGTACGACCGGGAGATCTTCTCCCAGATCAACAGCCGCAACAAGCTGCTGATCCGGTTCGGCGTGGGCTTCGACGCGGTGAACCTGAAGGACGCCACCGAGTGCGGCATCAAGGTCGCCAGAACCCAGGGCGCCAACGCCAACGCTGTGGCGGAGGACGCGCTGCTGATGATCATGGCTCTGCGCAGAAAGCTGAACCAGGGTCAGAGAGGCGTTGCCACCGGCAACTGGGCCAAGGAGATCGGCCACGAGACCATCGGTGCCACCGTGGGCATTCTGGGCTTCGGCGCCGTGGGCAAGACCCTGGCGAAGCTGCTGCAGGGCTTCGGCTGCCGGATCCTGGCCTTCGATACCTACCACGATGACAAGGCCGCGGCGGAGCTGGGCGTGACCTTTGTGGACGCGGACACCATCTTCCGGGAGAGCGATGCCATCAGCATCCATCTGGCGCTGAATGAGAGCACCAAGGGCTATGTCAACGCGGAGCGTCTTGCCATGATGAAGCCCGATGCCGTGATCGTGAACACCGCCCGCGGCCCTCTGGTGGATGACGAGGCCATGGTGGCCGCCCTGCGGGAGCATCGGATCGGCGGCGCCGGTCTGGACGTATTCGCTCAGGAGCCTCTGCCTGTGGAGAGCCCCTATGTGGGTCTGGACAACGTGATCCTGACGCCCCATGTGGCCAGCTCCACCGTGGAGTCCCTGTGGAGCATCTATGCCATGGCCATCGACATTGCCGCCGACTTCTTTAACGGCACCGAGAGCGCCCAGACCGCGAGATGCTGGCTGAACTGACGGAGGAAGCCCATGCTCTACAACCAGATTTCCATTCACGACCGGTATGACCTGAGAAGCCCCCGGTTTCAGGAGAGCTTCCGGTTTCTGGCCAGAACCGACCTCGGCACCCTGCCGGAGGGGACCTATCCCGTCTGCCCCGGGGTGACGGCCTATGTTCAGCTCTACAACACCTCCCCCGCGGAGGAGCTGGATCTGGAGACCCACAGAAATTATTTTGACATTCAGTACGTGGTCAGCGGGGAAGAGGGCGTTGGCGTGATCCCCCTGGCCGGGCTGAAGGAAAAGACGCAGTACAATCCCGACCGGGATATCCAGTACTGGCAGGAGCCGGAGCACACCGGCATGGTGGTGCTGCGCCCCGGCGAGTACGTGGTGCTCCCCCCGGACATGGCGCACAAGCCCCGCTGCACCCTGAAGGAGAACTGCGCCGTCCGTAAAATCGTAATCAAAGTCCCTGCGGAACCCCGGAACTAAGGGATGTCAGAAAGGCGGAAATACACAATGCTTACAAAAAGACAGAATCTGTTGGAAACCATCCGCGGTGGCAATCCCGACCGCTATGTGAATATGTTTGAGGCCTTTGCCTTCACTTCCTTCCTGCCCATGAGCCTCCACGACAACAGGCCCAACGAAGGCGATATGAATGTGGTCAACTCCTGGGGCGTTACCCGCTCCTGGCCTGTGGGCAATCCCGGCCCCTTCCCCGTCCACACCCCGGACAAGCTGGTGGTCAAGGACATCGCCGAGTGGCGTAAGTACGTCAAGGCGCCCCAGGTGCTCTATGACAGCGCGGAGTGGGAGCGGGCCATTGCCCACGCGGAGTCCATCGACCGCAAGGAGCAGTTTGTCACCACCACCTTCGCCCCCGGCATCTTCGAGCAGACCCACTACCTGTGCGAGATCCAGAACACCCTGATGGCGTTCTATGAGGAGCCGGAGGCTCTGCAGGAGCTGTTTGCGTTCCTGGGCGAGTATGAGATCAGCCATGCCGAGCAGGTCTGCAAGTATCTGAAGCCCGACTGCCTGTTCCAGCATGACGACTGGGGCAGCCAGATCTCCACCTTCATGGCGCCGGATATGTTTGAGGAATTCCTGCTGCCGGTGTACAAGAAGATCTACGGCTACTACAAGAGCCACGGCGTGGAGCTAATCGTCCATCACTCCGACTCCTACGCTGCCACGCTGGTGCCCTACATGATCGAGATGGGCATCGACATCTGGCAGGGCGTCATGACCACCAATGACATTCCCAATCTGATCAAGCAGTACGGCGGCAAGATCTCCTTCATGGGCGGCATCGACAGCGCCACCGTGGATCACGAGGGCTGGTCCGAGGAAGAGATCCGCCGGAAGGTGTTTGAAGCCTGCGATGCCTGCGGCAAGCACTATTTCATTCCCAGCGCGTCCCAGGGCGGCGCCATGAGCACCTACAAGGGTGTCTATGAGGCACTGGGCAGACAGATCGACGCCAAGAGCGCCATCGATTTCGGTTAACAACATCAGCGGCCTGTGTGGGGACGAGCTTACCTGTCCGCGGCACAGGCCGCCCTTTTTGGAGGACATGGATCATGTATCAGAAACTATTTGCGCCCCTGAAGATCGGCACCATGGAGGTTCCCAACCGGATCGCCATGACCGCCATGGGCAATCATCTGGCAAACCCCGACGGCACGGTGTCCGACGCGGATGTGGCATTCTACGGCGCCCGCGCCGCCGGCGGCGTGGGACTGGTGATCACCGAGTGCGCCTGCGTGGATTTTTCCACCGGCAAGGGCAACCTGAAGCAGCTGGCTGTGGACAGCGACAGCCAGCTCCCCGGCCTGAAGCGTCTGGCCGATGAGATCCACAGCCATGGCTCCCGGGTGGCAGTGCAGATCTATCACCCCGGCCGTCAGGGCATCGCCGCCCTCAACGGTGTGGAAACCATGAAGTCGTCCAGCGCCACCGAATGCCAGTGTGTGCATCAGCCCACCCATGAGATGACTCTGGAAGAGGTGCGGGAGATGGTCTGCCGGTTTGCTCAGGGCGCTCTGCGGCTGAAGAAGGCCGGCGTAGACGCGGTGGAGTTCCACGGCGCCCACGGCTACCTGATCGGCCAGTTCCTGAGTCCCTATACCAATC
>JAQXJQ010000184.1 GCA_029009035.1 Oscillospiraceae bacterium
TTCTTACCTTTCTGCCCCTGACTGACCGCGCCTCACTGCAGTGAAAATCGGCAGAATACCGCCGTGGAAGTAAGTTGACCGCTGCAGCAGGCGCAGTGTTGGTGGGGTGGACAGACTGCCCCTTCCGCACCGCAGGGCGGCAGCATAGGGGGGCTGCGGTGTATCCCCAAGCGCCGCGCCGGCCGCGATTGCCTGACCTAAAACAGATGCCTTCGCATCCGGGGGGTCTCGGGGGGACGGCGGATGAGGATTTCCGGCGCAAAGCGCCGCAAATCCGTTTTAGCCGACCCCCTGAGCGGCCTTTTCGCCCCTTTTGGGCCGTGCGGATTTACAATGCAAGTGCAACAGGAAATAGAAAGAGTGACTCAAAGAGTGAAAAGCCGTAAAATGGTAGTTGCGAGCAAACCATAAGGAGGCATCACTCAATGAGTCACTACCAGCACCTTACCATAAAAGAACGAGAAAGTCTATGGGAATACCGTATAAAAGGAGAAAGTATTCGGGAAATTGCCAGACAGCTTGGGCGAAGTCCATCAACAGTGAGCAGGGAATTAAGACGAAATCAAGGGAAACACGGATACCGTCCATCTGCCGCGCAGGAGAAGTATCACGTGCGGCGTGCATGTAGCCGAAGGCATCGGATACTTTGTCCGGGTCCCTTGCGGGATACGGTAGTAAGGCCGTTGACACAGCAGCAGTGGTCTCCGGAACAGATTGCCGAGCGGTTGTCATTGGAGCGTGGAGCTCGCCCGGTCAGCTATTCCACTATCTATCGTGCTCTTAAGGACGGATATATGGAGCCAAAGGGAACCCGAAAGAATCGGCACGGCCGGTACCCCATGCAAAAAAATCTGCGGCGCAAGGGGTGGCGCGGAACAAAAAAGACCCGGAAAACAGCTGCTTTTGTGCACCAGACAATAGAAGTTCGTCCAAAAGCAGCCGAAACTCTCAGCCAGTTCGGGCATTTTGAAGGAGATTTGGTCTATAGCAGCTTTCACAAGCTATATGTGGTAACTTTGGTAGACCGGCGCTCCCGCTACCTGCTCACCGGTATAATCTACAGCAAAAAGCCGGAGGAGGTAGCGCGAGTCATGATCTCTATGCTGCGTTCCCTCCCGAAGGGTATGCTTCGCTCGGTCACTCTGGATCGGGGGCAGGAATTTGCACACCATTCCAATATTACTGCGCAGATCCCGGAGGCAGAGTTCTATTTTGCGCATCCCCATTCTCCCTGGGAACGGGGATGTAATGAAAACACCAATGGTCTGCTTCGTCAGTACATTCCGAAAAACACTTACAAAGTTCAGTTCTCCCCGGAGCTGTTGGCACAATTCACAGATAAGCTCAATCGTCGACCTCGCAAATGCCTAAATTGGAAATCCCCTCTTGAGGTCTTTTCTCATAAACTGTTGCACTTCACTTGACAATCCGCCCGGGCAGAAAGTCACCCGTCGGAGACAAACAGAAAGGGGCTGTTGCAGAACAGAGCATTCTGCAACAGCCCCCTTTTGTTTCGTTTACTGGTCCGCCTCGGCGTCATACATACGGCTGTTGGAGGCGGAGGCATTTGCCGGAGCCGCGCCCATGGCCGCCCGGAACTTGGCGTGGGTCTCACGCATCTCGGCGTGGGCGTCAGCCAGAGCCTCCTCGGTACGGCGCAGCAGGTCCACGCAGTACTCGTTGGCGGAGTGGCGCACCTCCTTGGCCTTCTGCTCGGCCTGAGCCATGAGCTCATTGGCCATCTGACGGGCCTTGTTCATCACCTGCGCCTCATTGACCAGCTGACTGGCCTCGATCTCAGCGCGCTTGCGGATCTCGTCGGCCTCGCGCTTGGCGGCGGCCACATACTCGCTGCGGGCGTTGAGGACCTTCTTGGCCTCCGCCAGCTCAACGGGGAACTGCGCCTTGATGTCCTCCACCAGGTCCAGCGCCTTGTCCCGCTCGATGACGCACTTCTCGCTGCTCAGGGGAGCGTTCTTCGCCTCATCGATCATATCAAACAGCATATCCAGCAGTTCATCTACTCCGGTCGCCATGTGTCATTTCTCCTTTTTCCCGTGAATTGCGTGTGCCCGCGTTTCAATATCGCCAATGATCTGCCTGGGCACAAAATCCGACAGATCCGCCCCATAGCGCGCCATCTCCTTCACCACGGTGGAACTGAGATAGGCGTACTTGGGACTGGTGTACAGGAAGATGGTATCCAGCTTGGAATACAGCTTGGAGTTGACCATGGCCAGCTGGATCTCGCTCTCGTAGTCGGAGACAGCCCGCAGGCCCTTCACCAGCACCTTTGCACGGTTCTGGCGGGCGTAGTCCGCCACCAACTCATAACAGCAGTCCACCTTCACATTTGGGATGCTATCGGTCACCTTGCGCAGCAGCTCCACACGCTCATCGGGCGAAAACATCCCGCTGTTCTTGCTGGAGTTGACGCTGACCAGCACGATCAGCTCGTCAAACATGGCCGCTGCCCGCTTGATGATGTTGAGGTGTCCCAGCGTGACCGGATCAAAGCTGCCCGGGTAGATCGCTCGTTTCATCTTTTACACACTCCTGCGGTACAGCGTCACCTTGATCTTCCCGTACCGATATTCCCCCGTCCGCTCATAGGGCGCGGGCAGTTCCGGCAAGCTGTGCTCCACCGGAGATTCACATATTATTATACCATTTCCTGACACAATGTCAATCGCCGCAATGCGCTCCATTGCCCGCTCCAGGTTTCCGGACGCATAAGGCGGGTCCAGGAAGATCAGGTCATACTTCCCCCTTGCCCCGCCCAGAAACGCGGAGAAGTCCTTCTGGTGGAAGGCAGCCCTGTCGGAGAGCCGGCAGGCGGTCACATTCTCCCGCACCACCTTCATGGCGGCGGGAGCGCTGTCCACAAAATCACAGAAGGCGGCCCCCCGGGACAGGCATTCAATGCCCAGCTGCCCGGTCCCGGCAAAGAGGTCCAGCACCCGCCGACCCTCAATGTCAAACTGGATCACATTGAAAAGCCCTTCCTTCACCCGATCCGTGGTGGGTCTGGTGTCCAGTCCGGGCAGATCCTTCAGCCGCTTTCCGCGGGCGGAGCCGGTGATCACTCTCATTTCGCCTCGTCCTTTCCGGGATGAAAATAGTCGTACACCGCCTGAGCGGCGCTCTTGGGTATCACTTCGGCCAGCGCCTCAAAGGAGGCCGCCTTGATACGCTTCAGGCTCTTGAACCGGCCCAGCAGCTCCGCCTTACGCCGCGGGCCGACACCGGGAATGTCGTCCAGTTCCGACTTCTTCAGATGCCCCGCCTGCTGCTGGCGGTGGAATTCAATGGCAAAGCGGTGTGTCTCCTCCTGAATACGCCCGATCAGAGAAAAGAGGGACTGATTTTGCTGAATTCCGATCTCCCTGCCGTCCGCGGCCGCCAGCGCTCTGGTGCGGTGGCGGTCATCCTTCACCATGCCGTAGGCGGGAATACGGATCCCCACCTCATCCATGGCCTCCATGGCGGCCCGCACCTGCCCCGTGCCGCCGTCAATGAGCAGCAGATCGGGCAGAGCGCCGAATTTCTCATCTCCGTCCAGGTACCGGCGGAAGCGGCGCTCCACCACCTGTTTCATGGAGGCGTAGTCATCGGCGTGCTCCATGTCCCTGAGCTTGAAATGGCGGTAATCCCGTTTCAACGGTCTGCCGTCGATATGCACGGTCATGGAGGCCACAATATCGGCGTTTCCCGTGTTGGAAATATCGAACGCCTCAATGCGGTGGGGCGGCCTTTCCATTCCCAGCAGGCTCCCCAGCAGCTGGGTCACCTTGGATCGCCGCTCCTCCGCGGAGGTGGCACGCTCCACCTCCTCCCTGGCGTTCTCGTTGGCCAGGCGCACCAGGTCCATCTTTGCGCCCCGCTGGGGGGTGAGCACCTCCACCTTGCGGCCCACGGCCTCGGTGAGCATACGGGCCAGCTCCACCTGTTCCTCAATGTCGCAGGGAAGCAGGATCTGCCGGGGCAGGCTTCCCCGTCCGCCGTAGTACTGGGCGGTCAGGGTGGTGACGCTCTCCCGTTCCTCCTCGTCCAGCGGGCTGGTGAGCAGCTCCCAGTCCTTGGCCGCCAGCTCCCCTTCGATATAGTGGAGCACCACGAAGCAGCTGCGCACCTCACCCCGGTAATAGCCCACCACATCGGTGTCCGCCAGAGAGCCTGCCACCGCTTTCTGCCGCTTGGACAGCAGCTTGATGGCATTGATGCGGTCACGGATGCCCGCGGCCCTCTCAAAGGCCAGCTCCTCCGCCGCCTGTTCCATCTCCGCCGTCAGATCGTCCAACACCTCGTCCAGCTTGCCCTCCAGCAGGCGGACGGCCTGCTCGATGGAGGCGGCATAGCGGCTCTGGTCCATCTGCTCACGGCAATAGCCGTCACACAGGCCCATGTGGTAGTTGAGACAGGGGCGCTCCTTCCCGATATCCCGGGGAAACTTCCGGCTGCAGGAGGGGAGCTTCAGCGCCTCCCGCAGGGCGTCAATGATGCCCTGGCTGGCGCCGCGGCTGCCGTAGGGGCCGAAATAGCGGGCTCCGTCGTCCTGAACGCGGGCGGACAGGGAAAACCTGGGGTACTCCTCCCTCACCGACAGGCGGATATAGGGATACCCCTTGTCATCCTTCAGCAGGATGTTATAGTGGGGCTGGTGGCGCTTGATGAGGGCGCACTCCAGCACCAGCGCCTCAAACTCCGACTGTACCACAATGACGTCGAAGTGGTCGATCTGGCTGACCATGGCCCGGGTCTTCTCGTTGTGGCGGCTCTGGTCCTGAAAATACTGGCTGACCCGGTTTTTCAGCGCCTTGGCCTTGCCCACATAGATGACCTCGCTGGCCGCGTTCTGCATGATATAGACGCCGGGCTTCAGCGGCAGGGCGTGAGCCTTGTCCCGCAGTTCATCCATCGTCACTTCGGCTCACGCCCCTTTCTCCATCGTCAATTCATTTTATAACAATCCCCGCTGAAAGACAAGCTGTCTTTCAGCGGGGATCGGAATTTATGTATTCATTTCCTCGGCTTATTCAGAGAAATCGGAGTTGATGAGTTCAACCAGAGCGTTGACCGCACTCTCTTCATCGGGGCCGTCGCCGATCAGCTTGATGGTGGTGCCCTTCACAATACCCAGAGAGAGCACGCCCAGCAGGCTCTTGGCGTTCACTCGGCGCTCATCCTTCTCAACCCAGACAGAGCAGCGGAACTCGTTGGCCTTCTGGATAAAAAACGTAGCGGGACGGGCGTGCAGTCCGACCTGATTATTGACTGTAGTTTCCTTCATGAACATGAACGGATCCCTCCAATTCCAGTTTTGGGTGCGGCAAAGAGAATGATGCTACGCCCTCTTTGTACCTTTAGTTTATCAAATTTGAGCGTTATCGTCAACCACAATTTTCCCAAATAAAGTGCCGCTGCCGGCCCCCATTGCTTTGAGACTACTTCAAGGTGACCACCGTGACGCCGTCCTCGCCCTCACCGTACACGCCGGGGCGGAATTCCTTCACATAGCGGCTCTGCTTCAGGTGGGCGCGCACCGCCTTGCGCAGTGCGCCGGTCCCCTTTCCGTGGATGATGGTGACCACTTCCAGCTTTCCCAGAAGGGCGTTGTCCAAAAAGCTGTCCACAGCGGCAACGGCTTCATCGCTCATCATGCCCCGCAGGTCCAGCTCCGCCTTGGCGGCGGCAAGGCGCACCGGACGCTGCACCGCGGCGGCAGCGCTGCGCTTTTTGTCTCTGGTGCTCTGCTTTTTCCGGGCGGTCAGCTCCTCCATCACCCGGACTTCGTCCTGGCGGGCCTTCATTTTCAGAATACCGGCCTGCAGCTGGAGGGTGCCGTCCTTGTTGACGGCCAGCACCTCGGCCTGAGTGCCCATCTTCACCAGCTCCACAATGTCGCCCACCACCGCGTCACGGGTGCGGGGAGGCGGCGCAAGATCTTCCTTAGCTCCGCCAAGGTTGTTCTCCGCCTCGTTGAGCTGACGGCGCAATTCGGCCCGCTGATCGTTGTCGTCCACCCACTCACGGGCCTTCTCCTGCCGGCGGCGCATCTCGTTGAGTTCCTTGAACACGCTGTCAGCGGCGTCACGGGCCTGCTGAATGATGACTCTGGCCTCAGCCTGGGCCTTCTCCGTGGCCTTGCGGCGCTCTTCCTCGATGCGGGAGCGGTATTGCTCCGCCTCATTGCGGGCATTCTCCATCTCCAGGCGGAGTCGGGCAGCCTCCTCCCGCTCCTTCTCCATAGCCTGCCGCTGGATGTCCAGCTGGCTGAGCACATCCTCAAAGCGGACATTCTCCGCGTCGATGCGGTCGGCAGCCTTCTGGATGATATAGTCGGGCAGGCCCAGCCTGCGGGAGATGGCAAAGGCGTTGGACTTGCCGGGGATGCCGATGAGCACCCGGTAGGTGGGGGCAAGGGTCTCCACATCGAACTCGCAGGAGGCATTCTCCACTCCGGGGGTGGTCATGGCATAGACCTTCAGCTCCGCATAGTGGGTGGTGGCGGCCACGATGGCCCCCATGGCCCGGGCGGACTCAATGATGGCGGCGGCCAGTGCGGCGCCCTCCACAGGGTCGGTGCCCGCACCCAGCTCGTCAAACAGGATCAGGGTCTCATCGTCCGCCTGCTGCAGAATGGACACGATGTTCACCATATGGGAGGAGAAGGTGGACAGGGACTGGTCGATGGACTGCTCGTCGCCGATATCCACCAGCACCGCGGAGCACACCTTGATGGTGGAGCCGTCGGAGGCAGGGATATGCAGGCCGCACTGGGCCATGAGGGTGAGCAGGCCGATGGTTTTCAGGGTGACGGTCTTACCGCCGGTATTGGGGCCGGTGATCACCAATGTATCAAAGTTCTGTCCCAGATAGAGGTCATTGCGCACCGCGGTCTTGGGGTCCAACAGAGGGTGGCGGGCCTTTCTCAGCTCCACAAAATCGCCCAGGGCCGGCTCCATTCCCCCCATCCTGGAGGACAGGCGGCCACGGGCAAAAATGCAGTCCAACGCCACCAGCGTACGGTAGTCCTCCTCGATGCTCTCCTTAAAACCGGCGCACTCGGCGGACAGCTCCGCCAGGATCCGCTCGATCTCCTTCTGCTCCTTCATCTCCAGCTCACGCAGCTCGTTGTTGGCATTGACCACGCCCATGGGCTCAATGAAGAAGGTGCCGCCGGAGCCGGACACATCGTGCACCAGACCGGGGACATCGTTCTTGTGTTCGCTCTTCACGGGCACCACATAGCGCCCGCCGCGCATGGTGATGATATTCTCCTGCAGATACTTGGACTGGTTGGAGGCGATGAGGCGGTTGAGCACATCCCGCACCTTGGAGGCCGCAGCCCGGATGTGGCGGCGGATGTCCGCCAGTTCGGGGGAGGCGGAATCGGCGATCTCGTCCTCGGCCAGAATGGAGCCGGTGATCTTCTCCTCCAGGAAGCGGTTGGCGGACAGGCTCTCAAAATAACCGTCCAGCACAGTCTTTTTCTCCCGGTCGCCCACACCGTATTCCCGCAGATTGCGGGCACAGCGCAGCACCTGGGCGATGTCCAGCAGCTCACGGGTGTTGAGGCTGCCGCCCCGGTCCGCCCGCTGCAGTGCCGCCGCCACGGGGCGCACGGCGGAGATGGGGGGCGTTCCGTTTTTCACCAGCAGGTCAAAGGCGGCGCTGGTCTGGCTCTGGAGCCTTGCCACCTCGCTGCGGTAGGTGGCGGGGCGCATCTTCCGGCACTCCTCTCCGCCCTCCTGGGTGCAGGCCTCCTCTGCCAGCAGTGCCAGCACTCTGGGCAATTCCAGAGTATGAATTGATTTTTCAAATAATTCGGTCATAGTCATTTCTCCAATGTAACGGACTTATAAAAGTCCAGCGTGCGAAATCCCCGTTCCAGCCGGGTCATGAGATAGGCCTCGGAGGCCTCACCCGACCGGCGGAGGGACTCGCTGTCCCATGTCACGGAAAAAAGCCGCTTGGGGTCGCCCCAGACAAAGTGGCGCACGCCCGCAAGGGCAGCGGAGGTCAAAGGCATGGAGATCCCCTCCCCCACCTCTCCACGGCAGGCGGCACAGTGCAGCACCCCCGCCGTGAGATTGAGCCTCGGCTGCTCCGGCGCTTCTGCGCCGCACACGGCGCAGCCGTCCAGCATCGGCTCATAGCCGGCGATGGCCATGGCCTTCCACTCAAAGGCGGTCTTGACAAGGGCCGGGGGCAGGGACAGCTTATCCAGGGCATGGAGGCTGTTCAGGGTCAGCGAGAGCAGCTCCGGCTCCGGCTGGCCTTCCTCAGACAGCGCTTCGGTGACCTCCGCCAAATAGCTGGCCAGCGCCAGCTTGTCCAGATCGGAGGTCACCCCGGGGAAGGACCGCTCGATGACCGCCTCCTTCACCGCCCAGCGGCCCTGAAACTCATAAAGGGTAAACTCCGCCCACACCAACATCTGACAGGCAGCGGCAACGGCGCTCCCCTTTTTGCGGCAACCCCGCGCGGACACGGTGAGCCGCCCCTCCGTCTGGGACAGAAGGGTGAGGATCTTATCCGATTCCTTATAGGCCGTCTCACGCAAAACGAGGGCCTTGGTAGTCAAATGCATAGGCGACGACTGACTCCTGTTCCTCCGGGTGCTTTGCCGCGTTTTCCCTCTCCCCCTCCTCTGCCGTTCCGCCATACCGGCTGAGCAGCCATATGAGGGGTGATCCGGTGCGCCAAAACAGTTCCCAATAGCGTTGTTCCACAGTGACCGCCTCCCTTTCCCTTAGCTTGACCGGGGAAAAGAGAGTTAACCGTGGTAAATATTATACTCAGTCCTCTTTATATCCAAAATTCTGGATCGCTGCCGGATTATCTCTCCAATTCTCTTTTACCTTTACCCAGGTCTCCAGATAGACCTTTTCCCCCATGAAGGCCTCCATGCCCTCCCGGGCCTGGGTGGAGATCTTCTTGAGCATGGCGCCCTTCTTGCCGATGATGATGCCCTTGTGGGACTCCTTCTCGCAGTAGATGGTCACATGGCAGTCGATGATATCGTTGTCCCGCTGGGAGAACTTGGTGACCTCCACCGCGGTGCCGTGGGGAATTTCCTTGTCCAGATTGCGCAGCAGCTTCTCCCGCACCAGCTCGGCCATGATCTGGCGCTCCGGCTGGTCGGTGACCATGTCATCGGGGAAGAGCTGGGGGCCTTCGGGGATCCAGCCGGAGAGCACCTCCAGCAGGTCGTCCACACCCTCGCCGGTCTGGGCGCTGATGGGCACCACGGCGTCCCAGTCATAGGCGGCGCCGTAGACCGCCATCACCGAGAGCAGCTTTTCCTTCTCAACGGTGTCGATCTTATTGATGACCAGCGCGGCGGGAACGCCCAGCGTCCTGATGCGGGCGATCAGCTCCTCCTCCGCGGGGCCGATGCGGTCCACCGGCTCCACCAGCAGCATCACGCCGTCCACATCGGCCACGGACTTACGCACCACATCCACCATGTAGTCGCCCAGGCGGGTGCGGGCCTTGTGCAGGCCGGGGGTGTCCACAAAGACGAACTGGGTGTCGTCCCGGTTCAGAATGGCACAGATGCGGTTGCGGGTGGTCTGGGGCTTGGGGGACACGATGGCCACCTTTTCCCCCACCAGGGTGTTGGTCAGCGTGGACTTGCCCACATTGGGCCGTCCGCAGATGGTGATGATACCGGATTTTGTAATGTTCATAGATGATCCTCAACTTTCTTGAGCAAAATAATATGGATCCTCCGCCCACCGGGCGGGGTTTGTGTCGATGTAGGAGCAGACTTCCAGATAGTCGTTATCGTCGCGAACGATGTGGTCATAATATCCCCGTTGCCAAAGAGGTTTCCCCACCGCGCGGTTGGACAAGCGCTTGACGGTGGAAATCAGCCAGGGTATCGTCTGATTCGTAGGGGTCGGCGTCCCCGACGACCCCGGCCCACAGGATTCTACCACAACCATCATGTGAACATGATTGGGCATGATCACATAGCAGGGAATTGAAAGAGAGCCATATTGGGCTGCCACACCCCGGATACAGCGATCCACCGCCGCTCCATCATCCGAG